>JAVVTL010000014.1:0-31632 GCA_036653715.1 Oscillospiraceae bacterium | reverse complement strand
GCTTGGAAGGCTGGTGTTCTACCATTGAACTACGCCCGCAAGCCTTGATATATTACCATTCCGAAGGTGAGTTGTCAATATAGAGGTAAAAATATCTCAAGCTATATTCCCATTTCCGGTCTTATAAAGGTATACGGTGTCGTCTCGGACGCAAATTACTACGTCGGGGCGGTAATCGAGGAGGTATTCGCGCAGGGTCATGGCGTCGTAATAGCGCAGGTCGAGGCTGCGCGTCTCGTCGAAGGAGGCGTAGAGCAGGGTTTCTATGGCGTTCGTGAAGGAGTCCCCGAAAATTAGGGCGCGGGGCAGCTCCGGGCGCTCGGTTTTTATGACCGTCTCGCCGAAGTCGCCGCCCATATAGACGGAATAGCTCACCGCGTCGCCCGACCAATAGGGCACATGGTTCGTGCGCGGCTCGGAGGAAACGCCGTTATCCCAACGGGAAAAGGGCAGCGCGGCCTTTGGCTCGGCGATAATCAGGGAATCCCCCATCGGCCGCAGGCCGTACAGCTCGCGGTTGCGGGAGCCGAGAAAGGGGTTCGGGAGCGCGGTCAGCGAGAGGTCGTCCTCGCCCAGCAGGGGGAGGGGCAAGGCGCGGTCGGAGTTTATGCGCTCAATGAGCGCGGTATAGGCGGCGAACGCGCCGGGGAAATTGTAGTGGTGGTCGCTCGCAAAATAAAAGTCGGCGGGGTTGCCGAGCTTTTCGTATTCCTCCGCCATGTCGATAAATTCGATGTCATTTTTCGCGAGCGCGGCGGAGAAGTCGCGGTGGATAATATCAAGACACCAGGCGCGGCTGTCAAGATAATAGGGGTAGCGCGCGCTGAAATACGAATACTGCTCCGGCACGCCAAGATAGTAGAAGCTGCCGCCAAGCTCCTCGATAAAGTCGCGAAGGTCGGCAAGGTCGCCTCCGACTTCCGCGGCGGCGTCGGCGATATAGTCGGTGCCGAAGGTGGTGTAGGGGTTATACTGAAGCAGGACGTCGTCCGTCACCGCGACGCCGTTTACGACGGGGCGGCGCAGGACATTGAGCTTGAAAAACGTGCCCGCCTTTATGGCGAGGGTGCGCCCCGGAGCGCGGTCGGTGAGATATGCCTGCAGGTCGGTGGAAAAGCCGCCGTCAAGAGCGCTCTCCGCATTGAGCACGGGGAGCGGCGCGAGGGCGCGGTTTTCGTAAAACGACACGCCGACCGCGGATTTCAGCAGCACTCCGACGAGGACGCACAAAATAAAGAGCGCCCCAAGGATAATGAACAGCTTGTCGAAGATTTTTTTCATAAAGTCCTCAGAAATTAAAATAGATGAAGGCGTTGTAGGAGGAGCCGACGAGTGCGACATAGCAGATGCCGGCAAGCGCAAGCGCGAGCACCCGAGGCCCAAGGGCGAGGAGGAGCTTCGCATCCTTTGCGGCGAGCCTTGCCCGCAGCCACTGACCGAGCGGCAGGGAGGCTATGACGCCGAGCAGCAGGACATGCCAATACTCGAGCAGGAAATATGTTGTGCGCGGGTCCCAAAGCGGCGCGCCGCCGAACATCGCGCCGACGAAATCAAAGGCGGCGGAGGCGCTGTCGGCGCGGAAAAACACCCAGCCGACGACGACTGCAAGCAGGGCGTAGAGATGTTGCAGCGGAGATGGCAATTTTCCCTGCGCATTTCTCCGCACAAAGCGCTCACAGGCGAGCAGCAGGGCGTAATACAGGCCCCAAAGCAGGAAATTGGTGGCCGCGCCGTGCCAAAGTCCGGTGAGACCCCAGACGATGAAAAGGTTGAGCAGCTGTCTCGCTCCGCCGCAGCGGTTGCCGCCGAGCGGGATATATAGGTAGTCACGAAACCAGGAGGAGAGGCTGATGTGCCATCTCCGCCAGAAATCCGTGACAGAACGGGCAGTGTAAGGGTAATTGAAGTTCTCGGCGGTGGAAAAGCCGAACACGCGCGCAAGGCCGATTGCCATGTCGCTGTAGCCGGAGAAATCAAAGTAGATTTGCAGGGTGTAGGCAATCGCGCCTATCCATGCGAGGCTGAGGGTGAGTCCCGGCGCGGCAAAGACGGCGTCCGCCAAGGGGCCGAGAGCGTCCGCAATCAGGAGCTTCTTTGCGAGGCCGAAGCAGAAGCGCGTCATGCCCTCGGCGGCGTCCGAAAGCGTCTCGCGTCTGTCGATAATGTCGGCGGACATGGAGGAATAGCGGGCGATGGGGCCGGAAAGAAGCTGCGGAAGAAAGGCGATATACAGCGCGAGGCTGAGAAAATTTCTTTCGGGCGGCGTGTCGCCGCGCTTCACGTCAAGGATATAGGAGATGCCCCTGAAGGTGTAGAAGGAGATGCCGAGCGGCAGGACAATCGCGGGCAGGGCGACGTTCAGCGCTCCCGCGAGCGGGGAGAGGTATTTGAAGGCGGCGAGCAGGGCGAGATGCGCCGTGACGCCGCAGACGGCGGCGTGCGGGTGCTTTCCTCCCGGAGCGGCGGCAAGGCCGCAGGCGTAGCTCAGGCAGACGGAGAGCAGCAGCAGCGGCAGTGCGCGCAATCCGCAGCAGGCATAAAAAAGTATACCGAAACCAAGCAGAACGGCGTTTCGCGCCGTTCTGAATCGTGACGGTATAAGGAAATATGCCGCAAAAACGAGCGGAAGAAACGCAAATATGAAGCTGAAACCGGAGAAAGACATCGCGCAGTTTCCTTTCCGACGGGATGGTCAGAGGATGACAATGGTGACGCCGTTGTTGGCGCGCTCGAGGTCGCTGTCGCGGCGCAATTCGTCGCAGAGAAGGAAGGCGTCGCGCGTGGCGGCGTCGAAGATGGAGAAGTCCTCGCCGGGAATGAAGTCGCGGATAAAGCCCTTGCGCTTCTGCTCGGCGAGGTAGCGTCTTGTCTCCGTGCGAATTTTCCCGCCCTTGCCGGTGGAGCCGTAGCCGTGAATTATCTTCACGGCGGCGGCTCCGAGGTCCTTGCCGTTGCGTATGATGTAGGTGACGCGGCGGACGGCAAGGTCGGCTGTCGGCATGTCGGACTTGATATTGACTTCTTTCAGATAGCCCTGAGTCACTCTGCGGAGCGGCCAAGCTCAAAGGCTTTTTCGTTGATGGGAAGGAGCTTGGGCTTGACGGTTTCGGTCATGGCCTTGTGCCATGCCTCGACGGGGACGCCGGGCATAAGGCGGGAGAGCACGCCGATGAGCACGACGTTGACCGCCTTGGGGGAGCCGGCTTCCTCCGCCAGCGCGAGGGCGTCGACATCGACGACGTCAAGGCCGAGCGCCTTGAGCCGCTCGATTATGTCCTCGGGGTATTTGGCGGCGCCGGTGATGACGGGCATGGGGTCCATGCGCTGGTCGTTCACGATGAGCGTGCCGCCTTTTTTGAGGCTTCCCGCCCAGCGCGCGGCCTCAAGCCGCTCGAAGGCGAGGATATAGTCCGCCTCGCCCCTGTCAACGACGGGGGAATAGACGTGCTCGCCGTATTTGACGAAGGTGACGACGCTGCCGCCGCGCTGGCTCATGCCGTGAACCTCGGAGACCTTAACGTCGTAGCCGCGGGCGGTGAAGACGCTGCCGAGTATGCGGGAGGCAAGGAGCGTGCCCTGTCCGCCCACGCCGACAATCATGATACTTGTGACAGACATTTATTTGCCCTCCTTTACAACGCTGATGGCGCCTGCGGCGCAGAGCTGGGCGCAGAGAGCGCAGCCCACGCACAGGGTCGGGTCAATGACGGCGCGGTTATTGCCGAAGCTGATGGAGGGGCAGCCGATTCTCATGCAGGATTTGCAGCCCTTGCAGCGGTCGGGATTAACCGCCATTTTGAATTTTTGTTTGGCGCGAACCTCGGGGAGCAGTGCGCAGGGACGGCGGCAGATGATGACGGAGACCTCGTCCGTGTCCAGCTCCTCGCGGAGCGTTTCCTCGAGCTTTTTGATGTTGTAGGGGTCGACTATTTTGATGCGCTTTACGCCCAAACCCTCGCAGATTTTCTCGACGGTGATGCCCTCGACCCTGTCGCCCTGAAGCGTCGAGCCGGAGCAGGGGTTCTGCTGGTGGCCCGTCATGCCGGTGATGGCGTTATCGAGGACGAGGATGGTGGAGAGACTGCCGTTGTAGAGGACGTTAAGGAGGCCGGTGATGCCGGAGTGGCAGAAGGTGCTGTCGCCCATGACGGCGACGGTGTCGCGGCGGGAGCTCTCGCCCAAAACGGAGTTGAAGCCGTGCAGACCGGTGATGGAGGCACCCATGTCGTAGCAGGTGTCAAGGCCGAAGAGCGGCGGCAGAGCGCCGAGGGTATAGCAGCCGATATCGCCGAAGACGCGCAGCCACATTTTGGAGAGGACGTAGAAGGTGCCGCGGTGCGGGCAGCCGGGGCAGAGCACGGGCGGGCGTCCGGGGACGGCGGCGCCGAAGTCAATGGCTTCCTTTGCGGGCAGACCCATGGCGGAGGCAATCTTGGTTTGGCTCAGCTCGCCGAGCAGGCCGAATAAATCCTTGCCGTGGTCAACGTGTATGCCGTTTACCTTGCAGTGGTTCTCGATGATGGGGTCAAGCTCCTCGACGACGACAAGCAGCTCAACCTTGGCGGCAAAGTCCTCGATAAGCTTCACGGGCAGGGGGTTTACCATGCCGAGCTTGAGGATGCTCGCCTCCGGGAAGGCCTCGCGCAGGAAGCCGTAGCAGCCGCCGGCGGTGACAAAGCCTATGGAGGGGTCGCCCATCTCGACGCGGTTTATGGGGGAGGTCTCCGCCCACTGGGTGAGCTTTCTCGTGCGCTCCTCGACGACGGCGTGGCGCGGGATGGCGTTGGCGGGGAGCATTATGTTCTTTTGGGGATTTTTTTTGTAGGGGATAAGCTCGCGCTCCTCGCGCTCGTGCAGCTCGATAAGGCTCTGTGAGTGCGCGACGCGGGTGCAGGTGCGAAGCATGACGGGGGTGTCAAATTCCTCTGACAGCTCAAAGGCGAGCTTGGTATATTCGAGGCAGTCCTGAGAATCAAAGGGCTCCAGCATGGGGACCTTGGCGGCAATGGCATGGTGGCGGGAATCCTGCTCGTTTTGGGAGGAATACATGCCCATGTCGTCTGCCACGGCGATGACGAGGCCACCGCTGACGCCCGTGTAGGAGATGGTGTAGAGAGAGTCCGCGGCGACGTTCAGTCCGACGTGCTTCATGGCGGAGAAGGCTCTTGCTCCGGCGAGCGAGGCGCCGACGGCGCTCTCAAGCGCGACCTTTTCGTTGGGTGCCCACTCTACATGCATCACGTCCTTAAAGGCGACGGCCTCCTCCGTGATTTCGGTTGACGGGGTTCCGGGGTAGGAGGATACGAAGCGGCATCCCGCTTCATAGAGTCCCCTTGCCACGGCACCGTTGCCAATAAGCAGCTGTTTCATTTGAACCAGTCCTTTCTAATTTTTTATGTGAAACAAGATATTAAACCTCACGGTTATATATGAGCTTTACATGCTCACGTCCGCGGTACATGACGAAGAACACGGCAAAGAGGTTTATAATCTGGGCTCCGGCGATGATGAAGTCGTTGCGGAAGTATTCGCCGAGCACGCCGGCGATGAGGTTACCGATGGTGCTGCCAACGGTGCAAATCATCATGAAGGTGCCGTTAAAGCGGGCGCGGTATTCGTTGGGCACATAGCTCTGCGTGGCGGCTATGCGGATGTTGTAGGAGTTCACGGCGAGGCAGCCGGAGACAAAGCACATTGCCATCATGACGGAGGCGGGGGTGAAGACAAAGCCGCCCTCGAGTATGGTGATGGAGGCGTAGACGCAGATTGCGACGGTGAACTTCGTGGAGGATTTGTATTTGAAGCGGTAGTGGAACAGCCCGCCGACAAGGCGTCCGAAGACGTTTGCGGCCATGACATAGGTGTAGAGCTGGACGCCGTAGGTACCCATGGTGTTGAAGAAGGGGAGCCAAAGGGTGTTGGAGATGGAGCCGAGCAGCATGGTGCAGAAAAAATAGGCGGTGATGATAAGCAGGCCCTTTTCGCCCATGATGTAGTCCATGCCGAGCTTGAACTCGCGGCGCAGATAGGCGAAGCTCGCCTTCTCGGGAGAGCCTTTTATCTGTTCCTCCTCGGCGCGGATTCTCGTCTCGAAAATGGCGGCGATGAGGAAGGAGACGGCGTTGAAGGCAAAGAGCGGCGCAAGTCCCACCGTGCGGTAGACATAGGAGGCGACGGGAACCATCATCGCGGCGAAGGGGTAGATGAGGCTCGAGACGGAATACGCCTTGGTGAAGTTGCCCTCGGACACCAGCGTGGGGTAGAGGCTCTCGTAGGCGACTTCATAGATGCTGTCGATGGAGCCTATGACGACGCAGAGAATGAGGAAGGGCACATAGCTGAAAATGTCGTTGGAGAGCAGGAAGTACAGCCCGAGGTAGAGCGCGGCGGAGATAAAGTCCAGCACATATATGGTCTTTTTGCGCGAGTAGCTGTCGAGGTACGGGCCGGCGACAAGGGGGACGACGATTTTCGGCAGGCTGTAGGCGACCATATAGAGGGCGTAGAGGAAGGTGCTGCCGGTGTAGTCCAGCACCAAAAGGCTTATGGCAAAGCCGGAGATGGCATTGCCCAACATAGAGACGACGGTACCGAGCGTGATTATGGTGAAGTCCCGCGTCCAGAGAGTGTTTTTTGGTTTTTCGGTCATAATGTTCCTTTACATATGTTATCTGTGATACAGCTTCTTTGTCTGATATTTCGGCTCACAGGAGAGGCGCATGCCGAGCTTTTGGAAGACGCCCGCGTCCACCCTCGAGAGGATGACGGTGGCGTGCGCCTCGCAGCGGTCAAGCTTTGTGAGCTGGTCCATTGCGCGCTCCGCGTTGGGGTCGGTGACGGCGCAGATGGAGAGGGCAATGAGAACTTCGTCCGTGTGCAGACGGGGGTTGTGGTTGCCCATGTGTTCGATTTTGAGGTGCTGTATCGGTTCGATTATTCCGGGCGATATTAAGGTGACGTTGTCCGCTATGCCGCCGAGCGCCTTGAGGGCGTTAAGGAGGCAGGCGGCGGCGGCGCCAAGAAGGGAGGAGGTCTTGCCGGTGACTATTCTGCCGTTGGGCAGCTCTATGGAGACGGCGGGAGCGCCGGTTTCCTCCGCTCGGGCGAGAGCCGCGCCGACGACGGGTCTGTCCTCTGTGCGGGCACCGACCTGATTCATGATAAGCTCGATTTTGTTGACCTCGGCGGCGGAGGAGAAGCCCTCGCGCACGGAGCAGGCGGCGTCGTAGTAGCGGCGGATTATTTCCTGACGCGAGGCCTCGCGGCAGGCTTTGTCGTCCACAATGCAGGAGCCGGCCATATTTACGCCCATATCCGTGGGGGATTTGTAGGGGGAGGAGCCGTATATGCGCTCAAACATGGTGTTGAGGACGGGGAAAATTTCCACGTCGCGGTTGTAGTTGACGGTCATCTCGCCGTAGGCCTCAAGGTGGAAGGGGTCAATCATGTTGACGTCGTCGAGGTCTGCGGTGGCGGCCTCATAGGCGAGGTTTACGGGGTGCTTGAGCGGCAGGTTCCAGATGGGAAAGGTTTCGAACTTGGCGTAGCCCGCCTGCACGCCGCGCTTGTGCTCGTGGTAGAGCTGGGAGAGGCAGGTGGACATCTTGCCGCTGCCGGGGCCCGGAGCCGTCACGATGACGAGCCTGCGGGTGGTTTCTATGTAGTCGTTTCTCCCGAAGCCGTCGTCCGAGACGATGAGGGAGAGGTTGGCGGGGTAATCGGGTATCCAGTGCTGCAGATAGACCTTCACACTGAGCGCCGCAAGGCGCTTTATAAAGAGGTCGGCGGTCTGCTGGCCGCGATAGTGGCTTACGGAGACGCTGCCGACATAGAGTCCTATGGCGCGAAATGCGTCGATAAGGCGAAGGCAGTCGTCGTCATAGGTGATGCCGAGGTCGCCGCGGCGTTTGCTGCGCTCGATGTCGTCGGCAGAGATGACGATGATTATCTCGGCCTCGTCCTTCATGCGGAGCAGCATGCGAACCTTGCTGTCCGGCTCGAAGCCGGGCAGGACGCGGGAGGCATGAAAATCGTCGAACAGCTTGCCGCCGAACTCGAGATACAGCTTGCCCCCGAAGCGGTCAATTCTCTCCTGAATCTTCTGGGATTGCAGCTTGACGTATTTATCGTTGTCGAATCCGACTCTCAACATAGCATTAGGTTCCTTCCAAATCGCGCTGTTTTTGCGCAGGCAGATAAAAAAATCCGACTGCGCAGGCTCGCGGCAAGCTTTGTGCGTTATCGCTTAAAGTATATTCTACATCATATCGGGAGAATGTTCAAATGCAATTTGGAAACAAGTATCTTTTTTCTCTTTTTTTGTTCACAAATGTATGTTATAGTAAATTGTAAAACTGTCGGCACAGCCGCCTACCTAAAAAGTGAAAGGCAGAAACAACAAATGGGTTTTTTAAATAAGCTTTTCGGCTCACATTCGGACCACGAACTCAAGCGCGTCTCCCCGATTGCCGACAAAATCGAGGCGCTCGAACCGCGCTTTCAGGCGATGTCGGACGCCGAGCTTCGCGCCATGACCGACGAATTCAAATCCCGCTACCAAAGCGGCGAGGACTTGGATTCTCTTTTGCCCGAGGCATTTGCGACCGTCAGAGAGGCGGCTTGGCGCGTTTTGGGCATGAAGCCCTTCCGCGTTCAGCTCATAGGCGGCATCGTCCTGCATCAGGGCCGCATAGCCGAAATGAAAACGGGCGAGGGCAAGACCCTCGTCGCCGTCCTGCCCGCCTACCTCAACGCGCTCGCGGGCGAGGGCGTCCATATCGTCACCGTAAACGACTACCTCGCCCGCCGCGACAGCGAATGGATGGGCAAGGTTCATCGCTTCCTCGGCCTCGAGGTCGGCCTCATCGTCCACGGCCTCACGTCGGACGAGCGCCGCGCCGCCTACGCGGCGGACATCACCTACGGCACCAACAACGAAATGGGCTTCGACTATCTGCGTGACAATATGGCCCTCTACAAAGAACAGACCGTCCAGCGCGGGCATTCCTTCGCCATCGTGGATGAAGTCGACTCCATCCTCATCGACGAGGCGCGAACCCCCCTCATCATCTCCGGTCAGGGCGACGAGAGCACCGACCTCTACCGCAGAGCGGACGATTTTGTCTCCTCCCTCAAGAGCCTCGTTGTCGCCTCGGTGGACGAGAAGCAGGACGAGGACGAGGACATCGACGCCGATTACGTCGTGGACGAAAAGGCAAAGACCGCCACCCTCACAGCCCGCGGCACCGCGAAGGCGGAGCGCAGCTTCAACCTCGAAAACCTCGCCGACCTCGAAAACTCCACCCTCGCCCACCACATCAACCAGGCGCTCAAGGCGCACGGCACCATGAAGCGCGACATCGACTACGTCGTCAAGGACGGCGAGGTTCTCATCGTCGACGAATTTACGGGCCGCATAATGCTGGGCAGGCGCTATTCCGAGGGCCTGCATCAGGCAATCGAGGCCAAGGAGCGCGTGGACGTTCAGCGCGAGAACAAAACCCTCGCCACCATCACCTTCCAAAACTATTTCCGTCTCTACGGCAAGCTCTCCGGCATGACCGGCACGGCGCTCACCGAGGAGGAGGAATTTGACACCATCTACAGGCTTGACATCCTCGAAATCCCCACCAACAAGCCCGTGGTGCGCATCGACAACCCCGACGTCGTCTACAAAAACGAAGGCGGCAAAAACCGCGCCATCATCGAGCAGATAATTACCTGCCACGAAAAGGGACAGCCCGTGCTGGTCGGCACAATCTCCATCGAAAAGAGCGAATATCTCTCCGCCCTCCTCAAAAAAGAGGGCGTCCCCCATAACGTCCTGAACGCCAAGCAGCACGAGCGTGAGGCCGAGATAGTCGCGCAGGCCGGTAAATTCGGCGCCGTCACCATAGCCACCAACATGGCAGGCCGAGGCACGGATATCATGCTCGGCGGCAACTCCGAGTATCTTTCAAAGGCAGACCTCAAAAAAGCCGGCTACGACGAGGACGAAATCACCGAGGCCACCGGCTACGGCGACACAAATGACGAGCGCATCCTCGCGGCGCGCACCCTATACGCCGAGCGCCTTGCGGCGCACAGGGAAACCACCGGCGCAGAGGCGGAGCGGGTCAAGGCGGTCGGCGGCCTCTTCATTCTCGGCACGGAGCGCCACGAGTCAAGGCGTATCGACAATCAGCTCCGAGGCCGCGCGGGACGTCAGGGCGACCCCGGCGAGAGCCGCTTCTACATCGCCATGACGGACGATATCATGCGCCTTTTCGGCTCCGAGCGAATCATGGGCATGATGGAAACCCTCGGTGTGGACGAGGACACGCCGCTCGACCAAAAAATGCTCAGCAACGCCATCGAGCAGGCGCAGAAGACCGTCGAGAGCCGCAACTTCCAAACGAGAAAGAGCGTCCTCGAATTCGACGACGTCATGAACGTCCAAAGAAACGTCATATACGAGGAGCGCCGCAAGGTGCTGGACGGCGAGGACATCGGCTCCGTCGTCCGCAAAATGATAGAAGAATTTGTCTCCGGCAAGGTGACGGAGGGGCTTGGCGGCGCCGAGAGCGTCGATAAAGCCGCCGTCAACGAGACGCTTGCGCCCTTCGGCAAGCTGTTTTTGCGCCCGGGGGACATTCACCTCACCGAGGCCGAGCTTCCCAAGCTCACGCCGGACAAGCTTACCGAGCTTGTTGAGGAAAAGGCTCTCGCCGCCTACGACGCCAAGGAGCGCGAGCTGGGCGAGACGCCGGACGGCGCGCCGCTCATGCGGGAGCTGGAGCGCGTGGTCATGCTCCGCGTGGTGGACGAATATTGGATGGAGCACCTCGACGCCATGACGGACCTGCGTCAGGGCATCGGCCTGCGCGGATACGGCAACATCAAGCCCGTGGACGCCTACAAGCAGGAGGGCTTCGAGATGTTCGAGCAGATGATAAACGGCATCCGCGAGGAGACCGTGCGCCGTCTGTTCATCGCAAGAGTCCGCAAGGAGGGAAATTTGGAGCGCAAGAGCGTCTCCAAAAACGCCGCCGCCAACGCGGGCGGGGACGACTCCGTGAAAAAGCAGCCCATCAAAAAAGCCAAGAAGCCCGGGCGCAACGACCCCTGCCCCTGCGGCAAAATGAAAGATGACGGCTCGCGCCGCCTGAAATACAAAGAATGCTGCGGGAGAAACGAATAAGCGTCTCCGAGGTTTGTTATATGGACTTTATCCCTCATGAAAGCTTGGGCGTCACCTACCTCACAGCGCCCAATATCGGCGCGGTGCACGCCTTCACAACGCGGCTCGGCGGCGTGAGCGGCGGCGCATTTGCCACCCTCAACCTGAGCTTCGGGCGCGGCGACTCCGAGGAAAACGTGGCGGAAAATTACCGCCGCCTCGGCAGCGCCCTCGGGCTGGACGCGTTTTCCGCCGCATTCACAAAGCAGGTGCACGGCAGCTTTGTCCGCACGGTGACGGACGCGGAGCGGGTTTCGCCGCTCGCTCCCGCGCCCTGTCCCGCCGACGGACTTGTCACGAACGTCGTCGGTCTGCCGCTGTTCTGCTTTGTCGCGGACTGCGTCCCGGCGCTGCTGCACGACCCCGTCGCGGGGGTGGCCGCCGCCGTCCACTGCGGCTGGCGCAGCTCCGTCGCGGATATACTCGGCGAAACTGTCGCAAAAATGCGCGCCCTCGGCGCGGAGCCTGCCAATATCCGAGCCGCCCTCGGCCCCGCAATCGGCGTCTGCTGCTTCGAGACGGGGCCGGAGGTGCCGGAGGCGATTGACGCCTATCTCTCGGGAGAGGGCGCGGAATTCTGCTCCCCGGAGCCGGGCGTCGCCGGGAAATATATGGTCGATTTGCGCGGCGCAAACGGGCGGAGACTTCTCAGGCTCGGACTGTCCCGCGAGAACATTGCCATATCCGACGAGTGCACCAAGTGCTCACCCCAAAAATTTTGGTCGCACAGAGCGGTCGCCGGCGGGGAGCGCGGCTCCCAGTGCGCCGTCATCATGCTATAACGGGAGGTATCCCATGATTCAAGCCAAGGCAAAAAGATATATATCCGCCCTTCTTGCGGCGGTTTTGCTCCTCTCTCTCGCCGCCTGCGGAAAGAAAGACCCGCCCGCGGATGGGGAGGACTACGTTCAGGGCGAGCTTGCGGGAACGGAGGTCGGCTCCGTCCACGCGGCGGACAGCATCTTCTCCCTCAATACCCGCGCGAAGGAAGGCTTTAACCCCTATGTCACAAAAAGCACGGACAATCAGCTCCTGTGCCAGTTAGTCTACGAAAACATCTTCAATGTGGACGAGGACTTTAACCTCTCCTCGCGCATCATAACCGATTACGAAGACAAGGACGGCACCTACTGGTATTTCCATGTGGACACCTCAATCCTCATGCACGACGGCGAGAAGCTGACGGCGGCGGATGTCGCCTATTCCATCCAGCAGGCGATGATAGCGGCGCGCTATGCGGGGCGCTTTTCCTATGTTTGGGGCGCCTCCGCCTCGGACGAAAACACCGTCGCCGTGAGCCTCTCCACGCCGAACGAGCAGCTTCCGTATCTGCTCACCGTGCCCGTCATCAAAAACGGCTCAAAGGGCGAAAACACCCCCATCGGCACGGGCGCCTACAAATTCGCGGAGGACAAAAAATCCCTTGTCGCCTTTGACGGCTACCCCAATTGGAAAGACCTGCCGGTGGACACAATTGGCATGAAGGAGTACGATAGTACCGAGGAAGGCATAAGCGCCTATGAAGATTCCTACATCGACCTCGTCCTAAACGACCCCGCCAGCTCCACAAACTTAGGCTACGGCGGCGGCAACGAGCAGAGATATTTCACCACCAACAACATGCATTATCTCGGCATCAACATGAAAAGCCCCTGCCTGCGCGATACCGCCATCCGCTATGCCCTGCAATACGCGGTGGACAGAAAATATGCCGCAAAGACGCTTATGCACGGGGCGGCGGCCGCCGCTTCGCTTCCGATATCCCCCGCAAGCCCCCTCTACAACACCGAGCTCGCCTCCAAATATGCCTACAACATGGAAAAATGCGAGAAGGTTCTCGCCAATGCCGGTGTGCAGGACTACGACGCGGACGGCAAGCTCGAATATATGGTGACGGGCATCCCGATGGAGCTTGCGCTTGACCTCATAGTCTGCGGGGAGAGCACGGGCAAGGCGGATACCGCAAGGAAATTCAAGGAGGACCTCGGCGCGATAGGCTTCACCGTGAATATCCGCGAGCTGCCCTGGGACGAATACCTCCAAGCCCTCGAAGACGGCGAATTTGACATCTACTACGGCGAGGTACGCCTGACGGCGGACTTCAGCCTGACCCGTCTTCTCACCGAGGAGGGCGACCTCAACTACTGCGAAATAGAGGACCCGAGCTACGGCGCATATATCGAGCAATACCTCGCGGCGGGGGACGACATGCGCAAAAACTGCTGCGACATCCTGCTCCAATACATCACCGAGACGGCTCCCATAATCCCCATATGCTTCGAAAAGCAGGAGGTCATCACCCACAGAAACGTGGCCTCCGGACTCATCCTGAGCCAATACAACATTTTTCAGAATTTCCCTGACTGGACGATAAATTTTGATTGATTTGACTGAGGGGTGCACGAAAATGACAGACAGAGAGCTGATGGAGACAGCGGGAGAGGTATCAAAAAATGCCTATGCGCCGTATTCGCGTTTTCAGGTCGGCGCGGCAATCGAGTGCGACGACGGCTCGGTTTTTACGGGCTGCAACGTCGAGAACGCGGCGCTGGGCGACACAATCTGCGCGGAGCGCGTCGCCGTCTGCAAGGCGGTGAGCGAGGGGCACACGCGCTTTACCCGCATCGCAATCTGGGGCGAGGGCAAGGATTACTGCATGCCCTGCGGCTCCTGCCGGCAATTCCTTGCGGAATTTGCGCCGGAGCTTGAGGTCCTCTGCGCCAAGGCAGGCGGCCGCTATGTGAGCTACAAGCTCTCACAGCTTCTGCCCCACACCTTTAATTATTAAGGTATGGAGCTGAGGGACATAGAAATATTCCTCGTCTCGGCGGGGAGCGGCAGCTTTTCGCGTGCGGCGGCGCAGCTCTACCTCAACCACGCGACGGTGTCACGCGCTGTTGCGAGGCTCGAGCATGAGCTTGGCGTGAGCCTGTTTTCGCGGGACAGCCGAGGCGTTGAGTTGACGCCGGCGGGCAGGGAACTGCTCGAGGGCGGCACGGCGCTTTTGGCAGCGGAGGAGACACTCAGACAGAAAATCACATGCAAGGGAGACAAGATATGCAAAGAAACGGAAAACTTATCAAAATAATTGTAACCGTCCTCGCCGTGACCCTGCTTGTCGGGGCGCTTCCGGCGTCGGCTCTGAACATGAATCCCTCCTTTACCGACGTACAAAAAGGAACGTGGTACTACGACGCCGTCATGGAATGCGCAAAATTCGAGATAATCAACGGCTTTGCGGACGGCACCTTCAAACCGGATGTCGAGCTGAAGCGCGGCGAATTCATAAAAATGCTCGCCTGCTCCCTTGAGGGTACATACAGCCTGACAAAGACCAAGGGCATCCACTGGGCTGAAAGCTACTGGAACATCCTCAACGAATGCGGCGTCCTTGAGGACGTCAATATCCCCTGCACAGCCAAGGCGCTCGAGGCGGGCATCACCCGCTATGAGATGGCGGCGCTGCTGCGCAACGCCCTCTTTAACGTCTATGGCGAGAACACCGTGGAGCTGACAAGCCCGGAGACGCACATCGGCGACTATAACGTCATCGGTCTGCAATACCGAAGCGCTGTCGAGCAGTCCTACGGCAAGGGCATCCTCGGCGGTATCGACGATAAGGGCAGCTTCGGCGGTGACTACACCCTGACCCGCGCTCAGGCGGCAAAGGTCGCAGTCGGCCTTTTGGAGCCGGGCAAGCGCCTCGCCGTCAGCTTCGCGCAGGAGGTCCTGCCCTCCTTCGACGCGCAGGATTCCTTCTCCTTCCGCTACCGCAACATGAGCATGGAGGAGCGGCGGCTCGCCCTCTTTGGCGACCCCTACAAGTCCTACTTCACAGGCTCGAGGGACGCGGGCGACCATGTCGTCACCATTCAGGTGAAGACCTGGGACCTCAATTCCTCAAACCAAAAATACTCGCGCACCTGGAACCTTCAGGTCAATACCGTGGTCGTAGACGAGGTCAAGGGAATCTTTGAGGACATCTACAACGACCCCGAGAAATTCCCCATCCACGCCCTCGGCGGCGCGCGCTACTCGGACACCATGCGCCATTCCTGGGGCTGCGCCATCGACATTAACCCCACCGAGAACTACTACATTAACTATGTCACGGGCGCCACCACCGGCAGCTTCTGCTGGAAGAACGGCACGAGCCCCTACTGCATAACCCCCGACAACAGCGTCGTGAGAGCCTTCGCCAAATACGGCTGGGGCTGGGGCGGCTCGGGCTGGACAAGCTCCGCGGACTACATGCACTTCTCAATTTTGGCCTCCGGCGGTTAATGGGACACCTTCCACAAAGTTTTAACTGAAAATTCTGATAAAAACACAAAGATACCTCTTGACAGCAGGGGGTATCTTTGTTATTCTATCAGGGCGCCTGTCCTATGGGATAGGAGCACTATGCGATGAAGCGGTAGATTGCATCAAAAAAGATGGTAACTTCCGTGGAGTATGTCCGGCGTCGCTCACCTCTGTGAGGGCGCAAAATCGGGCGGCTGAGAAATTTCCGCGCATGCGTATATCGTCTGAACGGGAACCGGGCCGGCAGAAGCCGGTTTGTTTTTCGGGCAGAGCCTGATACGCACGGATGAGTGTGCGGAAAATATCTCACCGTACCAATGGCGGCAAAAAGCCGCGCAAGTACGAAATATTGGAGGAAAAAACATGGCAGCAGCATCCAACAAGAAAATGATTCGCATCAGACTCAAGGCCTACGACCACCAGCTCATCGACAAGGCCGCCGAGACGATAGTCGAAACGGCAAAGCGCACGGAAGCAAGAGTTTCCGGCCCCATCCCCCTGCCCACCAAAAAAGAAATCATCACCGTTCTCCGCGCCGTCCACAAATACAAGGACAGCCGCGAGCAGTTCGAGCGCCGCACCCACAAGCGCCTGATAGACATCATCAACCCCACCCAAAAGACCGTTGAAGCACTGATGTCCCTCGAGCTTCCCGCCGGCGTCGAAATCGAGATAAAGCTCTGAGTGAGCCGAGCACCTACCTTATCTAATATAACAGCGCAGCAAAAAAACAGTTAACCAACCCGATTGTTCGTGACTTGCGTAAACGGACAGGGTCAAGTTGGACCGCCCGCCAAGCGCGGCGTTTCAACCAATAACCGAAGGAGGAAATATAATGAAGAAAGCCATCATCGGCAAGAAGGTCGGCATGACACAGATCTTCGATGAGATGGGCAAGGTCGTTCCGGTCACCGTAATAGAAGCCGGGCCTTGCGTGGTCGTCCAAAAAAAGACGTCCGAAAAAGAAGGCTACACATCCGTGCAGCTCGGCTACGGCGACGTTGCCGAAAAGAAACTCACCAAGCCTGAAAAGGGTCACCTTGAAAAGGCCGCCGTGGGATACAAGAAAAACCTTCACGAGTTCAGGCTCGAAGACTGCGCCTCCCTCAACGTTGGCGACACCCTCAAGGCGGACGTTTTCGCCGAGGGCGACAAGGTCGATGTGACCGGTATCTCCAAGGGCAAGGGCTACGCCGGCGTTATCAAGCGCTGGGGAGCTCAGCGCACCCCCACCAGCCACGGCGGCGGCCCCGTTCACCGTCACGCCGGCTCCATGGGCTCCTCCACCGACCCGTCCCGCATCTTTCCGGGAAAAATCGGCGCAGGCCACATGGGCGTGGATCAGGTCACAGTTCAGAACCTTGACATTGTCAAGGTCGATTCCGAGCTCAACATGATAGTCGTCCGCGGCGCCATTCCCGGCCCCAAGGGCGGTCTGGTCTATCTCAAGAGCACCGTCAAGCGCACCAAGACAAGCACCGGTGCGGCCGGAATCAGCCACAACCCGCAGAAGGCCTCCGCGCGTGTCAACCCGCAGAAGGCTTCCGCGCGTAAGGCTTAAGGAAAGGAGAGAGTATAGATGCCTAAAGCACTTATCTACAACATGGCCGGCGAGAAAGTCGGCGAGTACGAGCTCTCCGAGGCCGTTTTCGGAATAGAGCCAAACAGCTCCGTCCTTCACGACTCCGTGAAGAACTATCTGGCAAACCAGAGACAGGGAACTCAGAGCGCCCTCACCAAGGGCGAGGTTTCCTACACCACCAAGAAGCCCTGGCGTCAGAAGGGCACGGGCCGCGCCCGCGCCGGCTTCGCCGGCTCCCCCGTTTGGAGACACGGCGGCGTCGCCTTCGCTCCGAAGCCCCGCGATTACAGCTACACCCTCAACAAAAAGACCCGTCGCCTCGCTCTCAAGAGCGCACTGTCCTGCAAGGCCGCCGATAACGCGATTGTAGTGATAGACGACCTGAAGCTCGACGACATCAAGACCAAGACCTTCGTTGACTTCCTCGCCAAAATCGGCGTCGCCGGCAAGGCCATGGTAATCACGGAGAACGTGAACGAGACGGTCATGAAGTCCGCCCGCAATATCCCCGGCGTCGTCACCACCACCGCCACCATCATTTCTCCCTACGAAATTCTCAACAATAACACCCTCGTGGTCGATAAGGCCGCGCTGCGGAAGATCGAGGAGGTGTTCGCATGATGACTGCATACGATATTATCATCCGCCCCGTCATCACGGAGCAGTCCATGGAAGACTTGGACATCAAAAAGTACGCCTTTGAAGTCGCCAGAACCGCCAACAAAATCGAAATCAAAAAGGCAGTCGAGGAGATTTTCGGAGTCACCGTCATCAAGGTCACGACAATCAACGTTCGCGGTAAGGAAAAGCACACCGGTTCCTACCCGAAGGGATTCACCAAGGCCTGGAAAAAAGCCGTCGTTAAGCTCAGCGTGGACTCCAAGTCCATAGAGCTTTTCGAGGGTATGGCGTAAGGGAGGAAATGAGAAATGCCGATTAAAACCTACAGACCCACAACTCCCTCTCGCCGCTCTATGAGCGTCTCCGGCTTCGAAGGTGTCGAAAAGCACGTCAAGCCGACGAAGGAACTTGTGGAATCTCTGAAGACCAATTCCGGCCGCAACAGCTACGGCCGCATCACCGTCCGCCACCGCGGCGGCGGCAACCGCAGGAAGTACCGTATCATCGACTTCAAGCGGGACAAGCGCGAGATGACCGCAACGGTTCTCCGCCTTGAGTACGACCCCAACCGCAGCGCCTTCATCGCCCTCTGCAAATACGAGGACGGCGAGCTGCGCTACATTCTTGCCCCCGTGGGCCTGACTGCCGGCGATACGATCGTCTCCTCCGCCACGGCGGACATCAAGCCGGGCAACTGCCTGCCGATAGCCAATATCCCCGTCGGCACCATCATCCACAACATTGAGCTTTACCCGGGCAAGGGCGCGCAGCTCGTTCGCTCCGCCGGCGTATCCGCACAGCTCATGGCCAAAGAGGGCGAAATGGCTCAGGTCAGACTTCCCTCCGGCGAATACCGCAAAATCCGCATGAATTGCACAGCCAGCATCGGTCAGGTCGGCAATGTCGACCACGGCAACGTGTCCATCGGTAAGGCCGGACGCAAACGCCACATGGGCTTCCGCCCGACCGTGCGCGGCTCCGTCATGAACCCCTGCGACCACCCCCACGGCGGCGGCGAGGGCAAGGCTCCCATCGGACGCTCCGGCCCTGTTACACCTTGGGGCAAGCCGACGCTGGGTTACAAGACCCGCAAGACGAAGAACAAAACAGACAAGTTCATCGTCAAGCGCCGTAACGCGAAGTAAGGAGGGAAACGTTAAATGAGCAGAAGTGTTAAAAAAGGCCCTTATGCGGCTCCCGAGCTTTTAAAGCGTGTAGATGAGCTCAATAAGGCCGGCGAGAAAAAGGTCCTCAAGACCTGGTCCCGCTCCTCCACGATTTTCCCGACCTTTGTCGGACACACGATTGCCGTCCACGACGGCCGCCGCCACGTTCCCGTGTATGTCACCGAGGACATGGTCGGACATAAGTTGGGCGAATTTGCGCCAACCCGCACGTTCCGCGGCCATACCGGCAGCAAGACCGCGAAGTAAGGGGGAGAGAATATGGAAGAACTGAAAACCGCAAGGGCTCAGGCGAAATTCGTCCGTATAGCCCCGCGAAAGATTCAAATTATCTGTGACCTCATCAGAGGCAAAGATACCAAATACGCTCAGGCCATAATTGCCAACATGCCAAAGGCCGGCAGCGAGTTCGTCGGAAAGGTGCTTAAGAGCGCCTGCGCAAACGCCGAGAACAACTTCGAAATGGACCCGGACAAACTCTTTGTCAAGCAGGTCTACGTGGACGGCGGAGCCACCCTCAAGAGGGGACGCCCGAGAGCCCACGGCCGCATGTTCCGAATCAACAAGCGCACCAGCCACATCACAGTCGTCGTGGCTGAGAAGGAATAGGGGGAGGCAAGAGAATATGGGACAGAAAGTTAATCCTCACGGCTTCCGCGTAGGCGTCATCAAGGACTGGGATTCCCGCTGGTATGCGAGGAGCGATAAGGTCGGCGATCTGATAGTCGAGGACTACAAGATTCGCGAGTACCTCAAAAAGACCCTCTACTCTGCCGGCGTTCCCAAAATCGAGATTGAACGCGACAGCGACAAGGTTCGTATCTATATCCACTGCTCCCGCCCCGGTGTCGTCATCGGCAAGGGCGGCGAGGAAATAACCAAGCTTCAGGAGAAGGTTTCCAAGATGATAGGCCATAAGGTCGCCCTCTCCATCGTCGAGGTTCGCACCCCCGACACCAACGCACAGCTTGTTGCCGAGAACATTGCTTCTCAGCTTGAGCGCCGCATCGGCTTCCGCCGCGCGATGAAAAACTCCATCGGCAGAGCAATGCGCGCCGGCTCCAAGGGCATCAAGGTCATGTGCGGCGGCCGTCTCGGCGGCGCCGAGATAGCCCGCAGCGAGTGCTACCACGAGGGCACAATCCCTCTGCAGACCATTCGCGCAGACATCGACTACGGCTTTGCCGAGGCCGCGACCACCTATGGCCGCGTCGGCGTCAAAGTTTGGATCTACAAGGGCGAGATACTCTCTCAGACCCTTCGCACCACGCCGCGTACACTCGACCTCTCCAAGCCCCTCGAGCGCAAGCGCGACAACAGGCGCGACGACCGCAGAGGCGGACCCGGCGGCTACAATCGCGGCCCCGGCGGCCCCGGCGGCTACCAGAACCGCGGACCCGGCGGACCCGGCGGCTACAACCGCGGCCCCGGCGGACCCGGCGGTTACCAGAATCGCGCCCCCGGCGGCTACAACAACGCTCAGCGCCCCGCTGCTCCGGCAAACTCCGTTGCTCCGGCAGCTCCCGTTGCTCCCAAGGAAGGAGGCAATAACTGATGTTGATGCCCAAGAGAGTTAAGTACCGTCGCGTACATCGCGGCCGCATGAAGGGTAAAGCCACCCGCGGCAGCACTGTTACCTACGGCGAGTACGGCCTGCAGGCCCTCGAGCCCTGCTGGATAACCTCCAACCAGATAGAAGCCGCCCGTATAGCCATGACCCGCTATACAAAGCGCGGTGGTCAGGTCTGGATCAAGATTTTCCCCGACAAGCCCGTTACCACGAAGCCCGCCGAGACCCGCATGGGTTCCGGTAAAGGCTCCCCCGAGTATTGGGTTTCCGTAGTAAAGCCCGGCAGGGTGATGTTTGAAATCGCAGGAGTTTCCGAGGAAGATGCGAAAGAAGCACTCCGCCTTGCCAGCCACAAGCTGCCTTGCAAGACCAAGGTCATAACCAAGGCAGAGTCCGAGACAGGCGGTGAATGAGATGAAGGCAAACGAAATACGTTCAATGTCCAAGACCGAGCTGGAGCAGAAGCTCGTGGAGCTCAAGAAGGACCTCTTCATGCTCCGCATGCAGCATGCCACCAATCATCTTGACAACCCCATAAAGATATCCGCCGCACGGCGCGACATTGCCCGAGTGAAGACGATAATCCGCCAAAAGCAGCTCGAGCGTTGAGGAGGTAAGTGAAAATGACTGAAGAAAGAACAACTTCCCGCAAGACGCGCGTCGGCAAAGTCGTGTCCGATAAGATGGACAAGACCGTGGTGGTCATCGTTGAAGACCGCGTGGCTCATAAGCAGTACAATAAGATAATCGGCCGTACCTACCGTCTGAAGGCTCACGACGAGCTGAACGAGTGTGGAGTGGGCGACCGTGTCCGCGTGATGGAGACCCGTCCGCTGTCCAAGGATAAGCGTTGGCGCGTGGTCGAAATCATAGAGAAAGCCAAGTAAGGAGGCGCCTAAATGATACAACAGGAAAGTTATCTCAAGGTCGCCGACAATACCGGCGCCAAGGAAATCAAATGCATCCGTGTTCTGGGCGGCTCTAAGCGCAAGTACGCCAGCATTGGCGACGTGATTGTGGCGTCCGTCCGCAAGGCCGCTCCCGGCGGCCAAGTCAAAAAGGGCGACGTAATCAAGGCAGTCGTTGTCAGAACAGCGAAAGCCGTTCGTCGCGCTGACGGAACCTATGTCCGCTTCGACGACAATGCCGCCGTCCTCATCAAAGAGGACAGGAACCCCACCGGCACGCGCATTTTCGGGCCTGTGGCCCGCGAGCTTCGCGACAAGGAATTTATGAAAATCCTGTCGCTCGCTCCCGAAGTCATATAGGAGGGCGCGAAGAATGAATATCATAAAGAACGATAAAGTTATTGTCCTGTCCGGCAAGGACAAGGGCAAAACCGGCGAAGTTCTCTCCGCCGACCCCAAGGGCGGCAAGGTCACAGTCCGCGGCGTGTCCGTGGCGACCAAGCACCAGAAGCCCCGCAAGCAGGGCGAAGAGGGCGGCATCATCAAGGTCGAGATACCCCTCTATGCCTGCAAGGTAATGGTTGTCTGCCCCAAGTGCGGCAAGCCGACCCGCGTCGCCCACAAAATCGGCGCCGACGGCAAGAAAACTCGCGTCTGCAAGCACTGCGGCGCGAGCCTATAAGGAGGGTGATAAGTTATGACAAGAATGAAAGAAATCTACAATAACGAGGTCGCCCCCGCTCTGATGCAAAAGTTCCAGTACAAGAGCGTCATGCAGGTTCCCCACGTCGAGAAAATAGTCGTATCCGTCGGCTGCGGCGACTGCAAGGAAAATGCAAAGGCTCTTGAGGCCGTCATCAAGGACATCACCGCCATCACCGGACAAAAGGCCGTGGCAACCATAGCCAAGAAATCCGTTGCTAACTTCAAGCTCCGCGAGGGGATGAAGGTCGGCGTGAAGGTCACTCTGCGTCAGGACCAAATGTGGGAATTCCTCGACAGGCTTCTGAACGTGGCTCTGCCGCGTGTCCGCGACTTCCGCGGCATCTCCGCCGACGCCTTCGACGGGCGCGGCAACTACAGCCTCGGTCTTAAGGAACAGATAATCTTCCCCGAGATCGAGTACGACAAGATAGAGAAGCTGCGCGGTATGAACATCGCAATCATCACCACCGCTCAGACGGACGAGGAAGGCCGCGAGCTGTTAAGGCTTCTTGGCGCCCCGTTCATGACCGCTTAAAGGAGGAGGAAAAGTCATGGCTAAAACATCACTGATACTCAAGCAGCAGCGCCCGGCGAAGTACTCCACCCGCGCGTATAACCGCTGCAAGATCTGCGGCCGTCCCCACGCCTATCTGCGCGACTACGGCGTATGCCGTATCTGCTTCAGGGAGCTTGCCTCAAAGGGCCAGATCCCCGGCGTTCGCAAGGCGTCCTGGTAAAACCGGACGCCCTGCTCCCCCGCATCGGATGGCGAAAGGCCGAGTCCAATCAGGCATTGGCCCGGAACCTCGCCGCCGAAACCGCCATGTGCGGTAACTCTTAACTTAGGAGGAAAAATCATGCAGATCACAGACCCAATCGCCGATATGCTTACCCGCATCCGCAACGCCGGAGTCGCTAAGCATGAAACGGTCGACGTCCCCGCCTCCAAGATGAAGAAGTCCATAGCCGAAATTCTTTTGAACGAGGGCTACATCAAGAACTTCCAAATCATCGACGACGGCACCCAGGGCGTCATTCGCATCGCTCTCAAGTATCTCCCCGGCAAGGAAAAGGCCATACAGGGCCTCCGCCGCGTCTCCAAGCCCGGCCTGCGCGTGTATGCCGGCGCCGACGAGTTGCCCAGAGTCCTCAAAGGGCTGGGCATCGCCATCATCTCCACCTCCAAGGGCGTCATGACCGATAAGCAGGCTCGCAAAGAGCATGCCGGTGGCGAAGTCCTTGCGTTTGTGTGGTAAGGAGGGCCTGATATGTCAAGAATAGGAAGAGAACCGATCACCATCCCCGCGGGCGTCGAAGTAAAGCTCGGCGAGGGAAATGTGATTACCGTTAAGGGACCCAAGGGCGAGATGTCTCGCACCATAGTCCCGCAGATGACGCTCGTGCTTGACGGCTCAGTTCTGACCGTTACCCGCTCGAACGACGAAAAAGAATCCCGCAGCCTTCACGGTCTGACCCGCACCCTTGTCAACAACATGGTAGTCGGCGTGACCGAGGGCTTCAAGAAAACACTCGAGATCAACGGCGTAGGCTACAGAGCCGTCAAGGACGGCACCAACCTCGTCATGAACCTGGGCTATTCCCATCAGGTCATAGTCCCGGAGACCTCGGACATCCAAATCGACGTTCCCGACGCCAACCACTTGATCATCAGGGGCATCGATAAGCAGAAGGTCGGCCAGTTTGCAGCCGATGTGCGCAGTAAGCGTCCGCCGGAGCCTTACAAGGGCAAGGGCATCAAGTACGATTACGAGCATATCCGCCGCAAAGAAGGCAAGACCGGCGCGAAATAAGGGGAGGTGTGCCTAAATGATTAAAAGACCCGATACGAAGGCTCAGCGCAGCAAGCGCCATGTGCGCGTCCGCGGGAAGATCTCCGGCACGTCGGAGCGTCCCCGCTTGAGCGTTTTCAGAAGCGAAGAAAACATCTATGCCCAGCTCATAGACGATGTTGCCGGAGTCACACTGTGCTCCGCCTCCAGCGTTGAGAAGGGCTTTGAGGGCGGCGGAAACATCGAAGCTGCCAAAAAGGTCGGCAAGACCGTTGCCGAGCGTGCCGTTGCTAAGGGCATCGAAGATGTGGTCTTTGACCGCGGAGGATGCATATATCACGGCCGCGTACAGGCTCTGGCAGAGGGCGCCCGCGAGGGCGGCCTGAAGTTCTGAGCGGGAGGAGGAAACGATAAATGGCTTACAATAACGACAGACGGGACAACCGCCGCGGTCGCTCGGAGGAGCCCTCCGAGTTCACCGAAAAAGTGGTTTCCCTCAACCGCGTTTCCAAGACCGTCAAGGGCGGCCGTGTCATGAAGTTCTCGGCGCTCTGCGTCGTGGGCGACGGCAAGGGCCGTGTGGGCTACGGATTAGGCAAGGCCAACGAAATATCCGAAGCCATCCGCAAGGGACTTGAGGACGCGAAGAAAAACATCACCACTATCACCCTTTCCGGCACCACCATCTCGCACGAGGCGATTGGTGTGTTCGGAGCCGGGCGCGTGCTTCTGAAGCCCGCCCCCGAGGGCACCGGCGTCATAGCCGGCGGAGCAGTCCGCGCCGTTGTCGAAGCGGCAGGAATCAAAGACATCCGCACCAAGTGCCTGCGCTCCAATAACCCGCAGAACGTGGTCGCGGCAACAATGGTGGGTCTCAAATCCCTCCGCAACGCCGAGCAGGTCGCCGCATGCCGCGGTAAGACCGTCGACGAGATATTAGGCTGAGGGGGGACGGGCAATGGCTAAGAATCTTAAAGTAAAGCTCGTCAAGAGCCTCAACGGGCGGATGGATAAGCATATAGCGACCGCCAATTCCCTCGGACTCCACAAAATCGGCAACGAGACAGTGCAGCCCGACAATCCCCAGACCAGAGGCAAGATAGTCCAGATAGCCTATCTGCTTCAGGTCACGGAAGAATAAGGGAGGGAACGCAATGAAATTAAGTGAGCTTTCTCCGGCCCCGGGCAGCACCCAGGTCGGCAAGCGCAAGGGCAGAGGTCACGGCACCGGCAACGGCAAGACCGCAGGCCGCGGACACAAGGGCCAGAACTCACGTTCCGGCGGCGGCGTTCGTATCGGCTTCGAGGGCGGCCAGATGCCCCTCGCCAGACGTGTCCCCAAGCGCGGCTTCCACAACATCTTCGCCAAGCCGCTCGAGGCAATCAATGTCTCGGCGCTTGAGCGCTTCGAAAACGGCGCCGAGGTTGACGCACAGCTTCTCCTCGACACAGGTGTCCTCTCCAAATGCGAGTATGGCGTCAAAATACTCGGCTGCGGCGAGCTGAGCAAAAAGCTCGTTGTCAAGGCCTCCGCCTTTTCCGAATCTGCAAAGCAAAAGATTGAGGCGGCAGGCGGAAAGGCCGAGGTGGTATAAGTGTTTGCCACGATGAGGAACGCATGGAGAATCGAGGAACTGCGCAGGAAAATCCTTTTTACGCTGTTCATCATTCTCATCTACCGTCTCGGTAATGCGGTGCCGGTACCCTATGTCGATATCGGCGCGCTGCAGAGCTACTTCACGGCACTCCAGAACACGGTCCTCGGACTGTGGAATACCATGTCCGGCGGCTCGTTCTCCACGGCGACAATCTTCGCGCTTTCAATTCAGCCGTATATCAACGCCTCCATCATTATTCAGCTTCTCACCATCGCCATTCCGGCGCTTGAGCGGCTGCAAAAAGAGGGCGGCGAGGACGGCAAGAAGAAGATAGCCGCCATCACGCGTTACAGCACCGTGGGCATCGGCCTGCTTCAGGGCTTTGCTTACTACATGCTCATCCAAAAGAACAATCTTCTTGAAGCCGACGGCACCGGCCTTTGGCCCGCCATCGTCATCATCATGACCTTCATGGCCGGCTCCGCCCTCATCATGTGGCTGGGCGAGCAGGTCACCGAGTTCGGCATAGGCAACGGTATCTCCATCATCCTGTTTGCCAGCATAGTCTCCCGCTTCCCCACCGGAATCTACGGAATGATCAACAATATAGTCACCGGCTCCACCACTTGGTATGCCGTTCTGCTCATGCTGATCGGAGCGCTGGCCCTCGTCGTCCTCATCGTAATCGTGAACGACGCGGAGCGGAGAATCCCCGTGCAGTACTCAAAGCGCGTCGTCGGGCGTAAGCTCTACGGCGGCCAGGCAACCCACCTTCCCATGAAGGTAAACATGTCCGGCGTCCTGCCCGTCATCTTTGCTCAGTCCATAGCCTCTATCCCCGCCACCATTTGCGCCTTTGTGCCCAAGTGGCAGGGAAGCTGGATGATGAAGAACATCTTCGACACCGGAACGTGGCCGTACGCGCTCATCTACTTCCTGCTTATCATATTCTTCAGCTACTTCTACTCCACCATCCAGTTCAATCCGGTTGAGGTCGCGAATAACCTGAAGAAGAACGGCGGGTTCATCCCCGGCTATCGTCCGGGCAAGCCCACGAGCGAATTTATCCAGAAGGTGCTCGGCAAGATAACCATGTTCGGCGCCATCTATCTCGGAATAATCGCCGTGGTCCCCATTCTCATCACCGTGTTCAGCAAGTCTGCCGCGAATTCCGGAGTTTCTCTGGGCGGCACGTCCATCATCATTGTTGTCGGCGTTGCCATTGAAACCATCCGCGCCCTCGAGGCACAGATGCTCATGCGCAACTACAAAGGCTTTTTGAATTGAGAGGCGGAACGGATATGAAGCTGATACTTTTAGGCGCCCCCGGCGCCGGTAAGGGCACGCAGGCTGAGATCCTTAGCAAGCATCTGAGCATACCAACCATCTCCACCGGCAATATTCTCCGGGCAGCCATGAAAAACGGCACACCCGTGGGACTTCGCGCCAAGGAATATGTGGAGAGCGGCAGGCTCGTTCCCGACGATGTCATAATCGGCATCGTCGAGGAGCGCCTCACCGAAGCTGACTGTGCAAACGGTTATATTCTGGACGGTATGCCCCGCACAATACCTCAGGCCGAGGCGCTGGAGCAGCGCGGAGTCGATATCGACTGCGCCCTCTCCATAGAAATATCCGACGAGACAATCGTCGAGCGCATGGCCGGCCGCCGCACCTGCACAAACTGCAGCGCAACCTTCCATGTGACGTCCGCACCCCCGAAAAAGGACGGCATATGCGACCTCTGCGGCGCGGAGCTGACCCTCCGCAAGGACGACGCGCCGGAGACCGTCATTGCCCGTCTCGAGGTATACCACAACGAGACGGAGCCTCTGAAGGAGTTCTATTCCAAGCGCGGTAAGCTAAAATCGGTGGACAATCAGCCGACCATCGAGGCAACCGCGAAAGCTGTATTTAAGGCTTTGGGGATCGAATGATGATTGTCGTCAAATCCCCACGAGAGATAGAGCTTATGCGCCAAGCCGGAAAAATCACCGCAGCCGCCAGAACCATTGGCCGCGATATGATTAAAGCCGGCGCGACCACCAAGGACATTGACAGAGAGATACACAAGTTCATCACCAAGAGCGGAGCTGTCCCAACCTTTTTGGGCTATGGCGGGTTTCCCGGCAGCGCCTGCATCTCGGTGAACGAGGAAGTAATCCACGGCATTCCCGGAGCGCGTGTCGTGAGAAACGGCGACATCGTGAGCATCGACGTCGGAGCCTTCATAAACGGCTTCACGGGCGACTGCGCCGGCACCTACCCCTGCGGGGAGGTATCCGACGAAGCAAAAAAGCTCATCGAGGTCACCCGAGGCAGCTTCTTTGAAGGAATTAAGTACGCAAGGCCCGGCTATCGCGTCTCGGACATCAGCCACGCCGTTCAGGAATACGTTCAGTCGAACGGATTCTCGGTGGTGCGGGCTTATGTGGGACATGGCGTGGGGCGCCAGCTCCATGAGGATCCGGAGGTGCCGAATTTCGGCGCGCCGGGTCACGGCCCAAGGCTTATCCCCGGCATGACACTCGCGATAGAGCCGATGGTGAATGCCGGCGACTACGACATCCGGGTGCTGGATAACGAATGGACGGTAGTGACGAAGGACGGAACCCTTTCCGCCCACTACGAAAACACCGTTCTCATAACGGACGGCGAACCGGAAATTCTTACAGCGGCAGAGGATTTGTGATGGGCTGAGCCCGAAACCGAGGAGGTTATATAACTTGGCAAAAGACGATGTAATCGAGCTTGAGGGCACGGTCGTCGAGTCCCTGCCCAATACGATGTTCAATGTTGATATCGGCAACGGTCATATCATATTGGCACACATTTCCGGCAAGCTCCGAATGAACTTCATCAGGATTCTCCCGGGAGACAAGGTCACGCTCCAAATGAGCCCCTATGACCTGACCCGCGGCAGAATAACCTGGAGATCAAAGTAGGGCGGGAGTTCGCTCCCGCCGCCACCCACCCGTAGTGCGCGGCCACTTCGGACGCGCTCTGAATTAGGAGGCAGTTATTATGAAAGTAAGACCTTCAGTAAAGCCCATGTGCGAGAAATGCAAAATCATTAAGCGCAATGGCAAGGTCATGGTTATCTGCGAGAACCCCAAGCACAAGCAGCGTCAGGGCTGATTCTAAGGAAAAAAATCGTCTCCCCGCGTGTGACGCAGGCTCCCCTCCGGCGGGAACAAGTCTGCGCACAGCAACAGCGCGGAGAAAAATCATGAAAGGAATGATTGCGAAAGATGGCACGTATAGCCGGCGTTGACCTGCCCAAGGACAAGAGGATCGAAATCGGTCTCACCTATGTCTATGGAATCGGCAGAACAAGCGCAAAAAAGATTATTGAAAAAAGCGGTGTCAACCCAGACACACGCGTAAAGGACCTCACCGATGAGGATGAGGCGAAGCTCCGTGAATGCATCGACCACGGCTTTGTAGTGGAGGGCGACCTTCGCCGCACAGTGGCGCTCGACATCAAGCGCCTCACCGAAATCGGCAGCTATCGCGGACAGCGCCACAGAAAAGGCCTGCCCGTCCGCGGACAGCGCAGCAAGACCAACGCCCGTACCCGCAAGGGCCCGAAGCGTACTATGGCAAACAAGAAAAAGTAAGGGAGGGATATGTGAATGGCTACAGCAGCTTCAGCTAAAAAGAAGGTTCGCACACGCCGCAGAGAGCGTAAGAACATCGAGAAGGGTCAGGTGCATATCAGCTCCTCCTTCAACAACACAATGGTGACAATCACCGACGTGCAGGGCAATGCCCTCTCTTGGGCTTCCGCCGGCGGCCTCGGCTTCCGCGGCAGCAAAAAGAGCACTCCCTTCGCGGCACAGACAGCGGCGGAAACCGCGTCGAAGGCCGCCATGGAGCATGGACTGAAGACCGTTGAGGTCTTCGTTAAGGGTCCCGGCTCGGGCCGCGAGGCGGCTATCCGCGCCCTCCAGACCGCAGGTCTTGAGGTCACGATGATAAAGGACGTTACGCCGATTCCCCACAACGGCTGCCGTCCGCCTAAACGCCGTCGCGTCTAAGGAAGAGGAGGAAAGAAAAAATGGCAAGATATACCGATGCGGTCTGCCGTCAATGCCGCAGGGAGGGCCAGAAGCTCTTCCTCAAGGGCGACAAATGCTACACACAAAAGTGCGCCATCGAGTGCAGGCCATATCCTCCCGGACAGCACGGTCAGGGTCGCAGCAAGACCTCCGACTACGGCATGCAGCTCCGCGAGAAGCAGAAGGCCAAGCGTTTCTACGGTCTTCTTGAGAGCCAGTTCAAGGGCTACTTTGAAATTGCCGATAGGCGCAGCGGCCAGACCGGCGAGAACCTTCTGTCCATCTGCGAGTGCAGACTGGATAACGTCGTTTACCGTCTGGGCTTTGCAATGAGCCGCGCTGAGGCCCGCCAGCTCGTGAACCACGGTCACTTCACCGTTAACGGGCGCAAGGTCAACATTCCCAGCTTCCAGGTCAAGCCGGGCATGGTCATAACCCTCAGGGAAAGAAGCCGTAACCTTGACAAGATAAAGGCAAGCGTTGAGGCAAACGCCTTCCGTCAGCCCCCGAAATGGCTGGAGTACGATGCCGCCAACATGATAGCTAAGGTCGCCGGTGTCCCGGCGAGAGCCGATATCGATCTGCCGATAGAAGAGCATCTCATCGTCGAGCTGTATTCCAAGTAAACGGTAAACCCTCAATTGGTAAGCTGAAAAAAGCGGCGTCAACCTGTGACGCGAATTTTAGAAGGAGGGTTAGTTCACATGATTGAAATAGAAAAGCCGCGCATCGAGTGTATCGAAACTCCGATGGACGACTCCTATGGCAAGTATATAATCGAGCCTCTGGAGCGCGGCTATGGCACGACTCTGGGCAACTCTCTGCGCAGAGTGCTGCTGTCATCGCTTCCCGGCACCGCAGTGACGGCAATCAGGATAGCGGGCGTGCAGCATGAGTTTTCCACGATTCCCGGCGTCAAGGAGGACGTGACCGAGATAGTTCTTAACGTTAAGAGCCTGATCGCGCGTTACCATGGCGACGAGCCGAAGACCATATATCTTGAGGCCTCCGGCGAGCGAGAGGTAACGGCGGCGGACATAAGACCCGACGGAGAAGTCGAGATACTCAGCCCCGATCTCCATATCGCAACGCTCGGCCCCGGCGCCTCCATCTCAATGGAGCTGATTCTTGACCACGGCCGCGGCTATGTCCAGGCCGACAAGAACAAGCTGCCGCAGCAGATCATCGGCACAATACCCGTGGATTCCATCTACACCCCGGTGCTCAAGGTCAACTATGCTGTCGAGAACACCCGCGTGGGCAACCAGACGGACTTCGACAAGCTGACCATCGAGGTATGGACGGACAGGACCATAGCACCAAGGGACGCTCTGTCTCTCGGCGCTAAGATTCTTGTCGATCACTTCACGCTCTTTACCGACCTCTCCGAAACCATCGGGACGAAGTCCACGGTTGTCGAGAAGGTCGAGGCCCAGCGCGACAAGGTGCTGGAGATGACGATTGAGGAGCTTGACCTCTCGGTCAGAAGCTTCAATTGCCTCAAGCGCGCGAATATCAACACCGTCGAGGACCTCATCTCCAAGACTCAGGACGAGATGATAAAGGTTCGTAACCTCGGCCGCAAGTCCCTCGAGGAGGTCGAGCACAAGCTCGCTATGATGGGCCTGTCTCTCTCCACCGACGAAAACAATCAGTAAGTAGGAGCTTGCTCCCACTGAAGCACGAAAATAGCCGGCGGGAGGTCAGATTTGTTCGACTCCCCCGCGCTTAAGGAGGAAAAAATCATGCCCGGTACAAGAAAGCTCGGCAAGGCTACCGATGCGCGAATGGCTATGCTCCGGCAGCAGGTCACGGATCTTCTGGATCTGGGCCGCATGGAGACCACTGTCACCCGTGCTAAGGAGATAAAGCCTCTCGCAGAGAAAATGATAACCCTTGGCAAGAAGAAGGACATGGACGCCTATCGTATGGCGCTCTCCTTCATCACCCGTGAGGATGTTGCCAAGAAGATATTCGACGAGGTTGCTCCCAAGTACGCCGAGCGCAGCGGCGGCTACACCCGCATCACCCGTATCGGCCCCCGCCGCGGCGACGCAGCGGAAATGGCTGTTATAGAACTCGTCTAAAAC
>JAVVTL010000013.1:20040-32063 GCA_036653715.1 Oscillospiraceae bacterium | reverse complement strand
AGGGCGGCCATGATTGCGATGACTATGATAAGCTCGACAAGGGAGAAGCCCTTGTTGCCCTTCATGAACTTGCGGTGGCTCTGCATCATTTTCTGCATCATTTTCAAATTACCTCTCTTTTTTTCGAAAATTTTCGGAATTTTTCTATTTATAAACCCGTGCCGCTCCCCTAAAGCGCCCCGGGGTTTATACTCACATGGAATCGAGCGCGGAGTACATGTTGACCATCGGGAGCATGACCGCCATGATGATGACGCCGACTATCATCGCAAGGATGACGATAATCATGGGCTCGAGCGCCGCCATGACCTGCGCCGTCGTCTGCTCGACCTCGTCCTCGTAGTATGCCGCCATGCGCTCGAGCATCCCCTCCGAGTCGCCGGTTTCCTCGCCTATGCCCATCATGTGGTAGACGAGCGGCGGGAAGAGCTTGGAGTTTTTGATGGAGCTTGAGAGCGGGCTGCCCATGGCAACGTCGTCCTTCGCGTCCTGAAGCGCGTCGCGGAAGTAGATGTTGGACATGGTTTCGGAGGTTATTTGGATGGCGTCTATGAGCGGAATGCCCGCCGCCATGAGTGTGGAGAGCGTCCGCGCCATGCGGGCGCAGGCGGTCTTGACCGTGAGCTTGCCGATGAGCGGAAGCTTCATGGCGATTTTGCCGAAGAAATGCTTGCCGGGGTCGGTGCGCTTGAACGCCGCTATGCCGACGGCAAGGCCGGCGATGATTATGGCGAGCAGCCACCAATAGTGCTGGACAAAGGCGCTCGCGGCGATGACCATTTTTGTGATGCCCGGCAGCTCGCCGCCGATGCTGTCAAACATCGACTGGAAGGTGGGGATGACAAAGGTCAGCATGCCGATTATGACGCCGATGGCGACTATGACAACGACGATGGGGTAGATGGAGGCTTTTTTGACGGTGGCTTTGAGCTTGGCGCTTTTTTCGAATTGGTCCGCCATGCGCCCGAAGGATACGTCAAGGCTGCCGGAAGCCTCTCCGGCCTCCGCCATGGTGATGAAGATGTCGGAGAAAATATCCCTGTGCTTCGCCATGGAGCCGGCGAGCGACTCGCCCTTTTCGATGGCGACGCGGCAGTCTGTTATGGCGGTGCGAAGACGGCGGTTCTCGGTCTGGTCGCCGAGCATGTTGAGCGCGGCGACGACGGAGACGCCGGCGTTGATGATGCTGACGAATTGGCGGCAGAAAACCGCCATATCACGGGGCTTGGGTTTTTTTTCAAGGAAGCCGAGGCTTATGTCCTTGCCGAGCGCGCCGGTTTCCTGAAGCGAGGCTATGACAAGCCCGTTTTTTTTGAGGTCCTCGGCGGCCTTTGATTGGGATTCCGCCTCGACAGCGCCTTTAATTTCCTTGCCCTTGGCGTTGACTGCGACATAGCTGTAGTTAGCCAAATTATTTCACTCTCCAAACCGGGTTGACGTTTGCGTCAATACATAACCTTCTTGCCGAGCGCGGCTCTGTCCTGCGCAAAGAGCATGGCTGTTTCGCCGCTTATATCGCCCCGCGTGTAGAGGTCGTATATGGCGTCGTCCATGGTCTGCATGCCGGCCTTTTTGCCGGTTTGCAGGACGGAGGGAATCTGGAAGGTTTTTGCCTCGCGTATGTGGTTTTTGATGGCGCTGTTGGAGATCATGACCTCCATCGCGGAGACGCGGCCCTTCCCGCTTTTTTTCGGGAGGAGCTGCTGCGAGACAACGCACTCAAGCACGTCCGCAAGCTGGGTGCGGATTTGCTGCTGCTGGTAGGGCGGGAAAACGTCGATGATTCTGTCGATGGTGTTTGCCGCGCCGATTGTATGCAGCGTGGAGAAGACAAGGTGTCCCGTTTCCGCGGCGGTGATGGCGATTGAGATGGTTTCGAGGTCGCGCATCTCGCCGACGAGGATGACGTCCGGGTCCTGCCGCAGTGCGGCGCGCAGGGCGGAGGCGTAGCTCTTGGAGTCGTTGCCCATTTCGCGCTGATTCACGATGGATTTGTCGTGCTTGTGGAGATATTCGATGGGGTCCTCGAGGGTTATGATGTGGTAGTTGTAGGTGTGGTTGATGATGTTGAGCAGGGAGGCGAGGGTGGTGGACTTGCCGGAGCCCGTGGCACCTGTGACAAGAACGAGCCCGCGCTTCTTGTGGACCATCTCGACGACGCTTTGGGGGATGCCGAGCTGCTCCGGCGCAGGAATTTCGAGGTTGAGGATACGCGCCACGAGCGCGGTGCTGCCGCGCTGGCGAAATACGTTGACGCGGAAGCGGCCGAGGCTGTGGATGGAGTGGGCGAAGTCAACCTCGCCGTCCTCGCGGAGGGTGGCGATTTGGTGGTCGCTCATGATGGCGGTGGCGATTGCGTCCACATCGGTGGGCATGAGCCTTTCATCGGTCATGGGGGTTATGATGCCGTATATGCGGCAGGAGGGCGGACGCCCGCTCGAGAGATGGAGGTCGGAGGCGTGAAGCTCCACGGCCTGCATCATAAGCTGTTCAAAGGTGTACATGGATGCTCCTATTCCTCGAATGAGATTTTGACCATTTCGGAGATGGTTGTTATGCCGTCAAGGACGTATTCCGCGGCGCTCATATGCAGGGTATGCATCCCCTCGGAGAGGGCGGCTTCCTTGATGGATTCCGTTGAGCCTTTGAGGGAGATTACATGTTTGAGCTTGGGGGAGATTTCCATTATTTCGTAGACGCCTATGCGCCCGTAGTAGCCGGTGTCGCCGCAGAGGTGGCAGCCGCAGGCGTCGTAGATGGTGCGGTTCTCGGAGAGGGGGACGCCAAGGATGAGCTTTTCCTCATCCGTCGCGGCGCGGGGCTTGCGGCAGGCGGTGCAGAGACGGCGGACAAGCCGCTGTGCTATGACGCCGACAAGGGAGTCCGCCAAAAGATAGGATTCAACGCCCATGTCCAACAGACGGGTTACCGTCGCCGAGGCGCTGTTTGTATGTATGGTGCTGACGACAAGGTGACCCGTGATGGACGCCTGAACGGCAATTTGAGCGGTCTCGTAGTCGCGGATTTCGCCTATCATAATGATATCAGGGTCCTGACGCAGGATGGAGCGCAGGGCGCTGGCGAAGGTGAGGTCTGCGCGGGTGTTGACCTGAACCTGATTTATGCCGGGTATATTCGCCTCAACGGGGTCCTCGACGGTGATGATGTTGACGCCCTCGGTGTTCAGCTCGGAGAGGGCGGTATAGAGGGTCGTGGACTTGCCGGAGCCGGTGGGGCCGGTGACAAGGATAATGCCGTTGGGGTAGCGGAGAATATGGTCAAAGCGCTTCATTTCCCAGTCGCGCAGGCCCAGCTCGGATTTTGAGCGGGTCAGGGCGTTCGCCTGAGCGAGACGCATGACGACCTTTTCGCCATAGGAGGAGGGGAGCACGGAGACACGAATGTCGTATTCCGCGCGGTCAACGACGATGGTTATGCGCCCGTCCTGAGGCTTGCGGCGCTCGGATATGTCCATGCCGGAGATGATTTTTATGCGGGTGGAGATGGCGGGGAGGAGGGAAATGTCATAGAGCATTTTTTCGATTAAAACGCCGTCTATGCGGTAGCGGACGCGGATTTGTTTTTCGAGCGCGTCAAGGTGTATGTCGGAGGCCCTTTGGCGGACAGCCTGCTCGATTATGGAGCGGACAAGCTGGACGATTGGGGCGCTGGAGAGGTCGTTTTCCTCGGCAAGCTGGGCGGCGTCGAGCAGCTGCTGTTGCTGCTCGCGTTCCCTGGCGTATTGTTCGGCGGCGGACATTGCCTCGTCCGTGCCGAAATATTTGTCAAGGATTTGGTTGATGGCGCTCTGGGTGGAGACCATCGGTTCTATAAGGCAGTTTGTGATGATGGCAATGTCGTCCTGCGCGACCATGTCGAGCGGGTCAGCCATGGCGAGCAGGAGGACGTTGGAGTTTGCCTCGTCAAAGCCGATGGGCAGGACGCTGTGCTTGCGGAGCACGGAGCCCGGCACAAGGCCGATGATTTCCTGAGGGACGCGGATGCCGCGCAGGTCAATCATTTCAAGTCCGAGCTGAAGATGCAGCGCAGTTGCGATGTCATCATCCGTCGTGACGCCGTTTTCGACAAGGTAGTCGCCGAGACGCTTGCGGTCTTTTTGCTGCTCGACGAGAGCCTGCTTGAGCTGGTCCTCGGTTATGATGCCCTGCTGGACAAGTATGTCTCCAAGGCGGTACTTTTTTTTCTCAAGTTTCACGTTATGCCCCCAAAAAGCAACTATTATAGGAAATGAAACCGTAAAGGCTACACAATATTATCATACATTAGAATTGTCATTTTGAATTATTTTAGCATTACGGCCAATGAATGTCAATTGAATAGGCGAAATAAGTCGGTAAATTTCAAGTTATTTCTACATTTTATGTAAACAAGGCGATTTTGGGAGAAAAAAAGCTAAGCATTGTCAAAATCGGAGCGCAGTGATATAATTTTAGAAAACGGCGGGAGTATTTTTTTATGATTAAACGTGCCTTTCGTACGCTCACAATATTCATCATGCTCGCGGCGCTTATGTGCGGCGGCGCAACGGCTGTGGTGGTGGAGCAGGTTCAGCTTTGCATGCCCTCTGTGGACGTCTATCTCTACGAGAGCGAGGATGAGCTGTCCACCCTGAAGGCGGAGGACATAAGCGCCTCCCTCGGCGGGGCTCCGCTCGCCGTAAAGTCCTTTGGCAGGGCGGAGCAGGGGATATATTATGTTTACATGCTGGACGTGTCGGCCTCCATGCCGAACGGCCATTTTGCGGCGGCAAAGCTTGCCGTGGCGGAGGCCTGCGCCCGTCTGCGGGAGCAGGACAGCCTCGCCCTCATCACCTTTGGCAGCGACGTCCGCCTGCCACTGCGCGGAGGCGAGAGCGCCGAGAAAATTAAGGCCACCATCGACGCCCTCAAAAACACCGACGGCAGCACAAAATTCTATACCGCCATGAACGCCCTGACAGAGCTTGCCGCGGAGACGGAGGATATGCGCCGCGTCGCCGTGGTTATCTCCGACGGAATCGACGACACCGATGCCGGCATGACGCAGGACGAGCTGGAGCAAAAGCTTCTGCGCGCCGGCGTCTCCGTCAGCGGCCTGTGCATCGACACCTCCTCGGCGGATGTGGAGAATTTCACAGAGCTCATACATATTTCCGGCGGGGAGCTTTACACCTACGGCGAGGACGACGCCGTCGCCGTGCTGGACTCGCTTTTGGATAAGCTCGAGGGCGGCTGGCATCTTGAGCTTGAGGCACCCACCAATGTCGCCGACGGCAAGGCGACGACGCTGAGCGTCGATTTCGGCGGCGAGAAGCTCGAGCTTCCCGTCACGCCGCAGGAGCACGTCCCGGACGACAAGCCGCCGAGGGTGGAGTCCGCCGTCTATGACCGCGCGGCGAACACGATAGCTCTCGCCTTCAGCGAGCCTGTGGCGGACATTGCCTCCGCCGCCGCGTATTCGCTCATGACGGACGCGGGAGAGTCCCTCGAAATAGCCTCGGTGGAGGCGCTGTCTCCCTCGGAATGCCGCGTCGTCCCCGCCCTGCCGCTGCCGGAAAAAGGCTCGGTCGCAATCTCCGTGAGCGGCCTGCGCGACCTCTCCATGGAACAAAACGAAATGTATAAATATTCAAATACCGTGTATTCCGAAAAGGCGGTCACCGCGACCTCCGCGCCGGGAGAGACGCCGGAGGACGAGCCCTTTATATCCGCCGGCACAATCATTATACTCTGCGCCGTCCTGCTGCTCGCTGCGGTCGCGGCTGTGACCATCGTGAAGCTTTCGGGCAAAAAGACGGCAAAAACAGCCGACGTGAGCAAAAAGCGCCGAAAGCAGCAGGCGATTACAGTTAAGCGCGAAAAGGAAACCGCCGCCCAAGCGGACGCGGTGTTTATGTTCCTCGACTCCGACGGGAGACATGAGAAAAAAGAAGTTAAGGATGACGAGTGAATAAATAATGTCAAATAATTCAGCCAAGACCAAGAGCGAGCCAAAGAAAAAGGGGCGTTTTTTTGAGCAGTTCAGGCGCTCCGCGAGGGAGGACCCGCCCGTATTCTGGACGTATCTCATACTGCGCTTTTTTGTCATCGTCGCACTGGCGCGCAGCATCATGCGCGGCGACATTGAGGGCGCGTTCACCTGCGTCATCGTGCTCCTTATATATCTTTTGCCACACCTTATCGAGCGGAAGCTCGATATCGACATCCCCTCCGCGCTCGAGATAATCATATTTGTGTTTGTTTTCTGTGCGGAGATACTTGGCGAGCTGCAAAGCTATTTTGTCCTCTATCCGCACTGGGACACGGTGCTTCACACGTCCTCGGGCTTTCTTTTCGCGGCGATGGGCTTCGCCCTCGTTGACCTCCTGAACCGCAGCGAGAGGGTGAAAATCGAGCTGACGCCGTTTTATGTCGCGCTGATGGCGTTTTGCTTTTCCATGACCGTCGGCGTGCTCTGGGAATTTATCGAGTTCTGCATGGACAGAATCTTTCTTCTTGACATGCAAAAGGACACCGTCATAAACCTCATATCGAGCGTGGCTCTCGACGAGACGCGCAGCAACATCCCCATAGTCCTTGACGGCATAAGCGACGTCGTCGTAAACGGCAGGAGCCTCGGTCTGGGCGGCTACCTCGACATAGGCCTCTATGACACCATGGAGGACCTTTTCGTGAACCTCATCGGCGCGACGGTCTTTTCCGTCCTCGGCTTTTTTGAGGCGAGGAGCGCCAAGCCCTTCCTGATGAAGCATCTGCTTCCCCGCAGGAGAAAAACAATCGCGGACGACGTGGACACAAAGGAGAACAAATGACAGAAACACTTACAAATCAGCGCTTTACCTTCTGCTCCGCCGAGGAGCTTGACCCCGTGAAGACCTTTGACTGCGGTCAGTGCTTCCGTTGGAACGCGGATGCGCGTGGCGCATATATCGGCGTCGCCTCAGGCCGCGCGGCGAGAGTTTCCGAGGAAAACGGCATTGTGAGCCTTGAGACCTGCGAGCGCGACCTGCCGTTCTGGCGGGTGTATTTCGACATGGACACCGACTACAAAGCCGCTCGGGCGAGCGTCGAGAGCTGCGACTACATGCGCGAGTGCGCCGAATACGGCGCCGGCATACGCATACTCCGTCAGGACGGCTGGGAGGCGCTGTGCTCCTTTATAATCTCTCAGTGCAACAACATCCCGCGCATAAAGGGCATAGTCGAAAAGCTCTGCGCTCTATACGGAGAGCCGCTGTCGTTTTGCGGGGAGACGCTGTATACCTTCCCCTCGGCGGAGCGCATAGCCCTTTTGGACGAGAGCGATTTGGCGCCTTTGCGCTCGGGCTACCGCGCGGAATACATAATCGCCGCCGCCCGCGCCGTGGCGGACGGCTCCTTCGATTTAAACGCCGCCGCCGCCATGCCCTGCGATGAGGCGAGAGCCGCGCTGAAGTCGCTTCGCGGCGTGGGGGACAAGGTCGCAAACTGCGCCGTGCTTTTCGGTCTGCACCGCATGGACGCGTTTCCCGTGGATACCTGGATGAAAAAGGCGCTGAAGGCGCATTTTCCGCCGGATTTCAATCCCGAGAGCCTCGGAGAGTACGCGGGTCTTGCGCAGCAGTACATTTTTTATCACGCCCGCTCGGGAGCGGACAGCAATAATTGTTGACTTCACGGGGCGAAGAATATATTATAATCTAATATCTAAGTAACAGGGGTGCGTAACATATGGACAAAACAAAAGATTTTTCCGAGCGTTTCGTGGGCGAGGGGCTGACCTTCGACGATGTTCTGCTTGTGCCGGCAGAGAGCAACGTATTGCCTCCGGACGTCGATCTTTCGACGAACCTGACAAAGAAAATAAGGCTCTCGTCTCCAATCATGAGCGCCGCCATGGATACCGTCACCGAGTATCGCATGGCTATAGCCATAGCCCGCGAGGGCGGCATCGGCGTCATCCACAAGAGCATGAGCATAGACGCGCAGGCCGAGCAGGTTGATATGGTCAAGCGCTCCGAAAACGGAGTCATAACAAACCCCTTCTACCTCGGGCCGGACAATACCCTCGGCGAGGCGGACGCGCTCATGGCGAAGTTCCGCATCTCCGGCGTGCCCGTGGTCGATAAATCCGGCAGGCTTATCGGCATCATCACCAACCGCGACATGAAGTTCGAGGAAAACATGGGCCGAAAAATCAGCGAAATAATGACCTCGGACGGACTTGTCACCGGCCGCGAGGGCACGACCCTCGACGAGGCAAAGGAAATTCTCCGCCGCCACAAAATCGAGAAGCTCCCGATAGTGGACAACGACTTCCACCTCAAGGGCCTCATCACCATAAAGGACATCGAGAAGGTCCTCAAATACCCGCACTCCGCCAAGGATGCGAAGGGTCGCCTTCTCTGCGCCGCCGCCCTCGGCGTCACCGGCGATATACTCGACAGAGCGGGCGCTCTTGTCGCCGTCGGCGTGGACGCGCTCGTGCTTGACAGCGCACACGGCCATTCCTCAAACATCATGCGCTGCCTCGGACTTGTCAAGGAAAAATACCCCGACGTGCAGCTCATAGCCGGAAACGTCGCCACGGCGGCGGGCACGGAGGCCCTCATAAAAGCCGGCGCGGACTGCGTCAAGATAGGCATAGGCCCCGGCTCCATCTGCACGACGCGCGTAGTCTCCGGCATCGGCGTCCCCCAAATAACCGCCATACTCGAATCCGCCGCCATGGCGGATAAATACGGCATCCCCGTCATCGCCGACGGCGGCATCAAATACTCGGGCGACATCGTAAAGGCAATAGCCGCGGGCGGCAGCGTCGTCATGATGGGCTCCATGCTTGCCGGCTGCGAGGAATCCCCCGGAGACAGCGAGATATATCAGGGCCGTCAGTTCAAGGTCTATCGCGGCATGGGCAGCATAGGCGCGATGCAAAAGGGCTCAGGCGACCGCTATTTCCAGTCCGGCTCGAAGAAGCTCGTGCCCGAGGGCGTCGAGGGGCGCGTCCCCTATAAGGGCGCCGTCTCCGACACGATATTCCAGATGATGGGCGGCCTGCGCAGCGGCATGGGCTACTGCGGTGCCCACACCATCGAGGAGCTGCGCACAAAGACCAAGTTTGTTCGCATAACCGGCGCCGGCCTCAAGGAAAGCCACCCGCACGACATCTATATCACCAAGGAAGCGCCCAACTATACCCTCAGCCCGCAGGACTGACAATACCATGAACGAAAAAATCGCAGAGCTGAAAAAATGGATAGACGAGAGCGACAATATCGTCTTCTTTGGCGGTGCCGGCGTCTCCACGGAGAGCGGTATACCCGATTTTCGCAGTGTTGACGGGCTGTACAACCAAAAATGGCACTACCCGCCCGAGACGATAATGAGCCACAGCTTCTTCGAGCGCAACCCCGAGGAATATTACCGCTTTCACCACGAAAAGCTGATAATCGAGGGCGTAAAGCCGAACAGGGCGCATCTGCGCCTTGCGGAGCTTGAGCGCGAGGGGAAGCTCCGCGCCGTCGTCACCCAAAACATCGACGGCCTGCATCAGGCGGCGGGGAGCAAAAGCGTCTTGGAGCTGCACGGGAGCATATTGCGCGCCTATTGCTCGCGCTGCCGCAGACCCTCCTCGGCGGACGAAATGAACGCCTGTGTCGGCGTGCCGCACTGCGAATGCGGCGGTGTCATCAGACCGGACATCGTCCTCTATGAGGAGCCGCTGAACCAGCGGATAACCGAGAGCGCGGTAGAATTTATCAGCAAGGCCGAGGTGCTCATAATCGGCGGCACCTCGCTCGGCGTGTACCCCGCGGCGGGACTCATAAACTACTACAGAGGCAGCAGGCTGGCGCTCGTGAATCTCTCGGAGACGCCCTACGACAGCTATGCGAATTTGGTTATACACGAAAAAATCGGCGAGGTATTTTCACAAATATGACTAAAACAGACGTCCTCGGCGTTGGCTTTGACGATGTCACGCCGGACGAGGCGGTAGCGCGGGCGCTGGAGCTTATCTCGGCCCGCCGCGCCGCATATGTCGTCACCCCAAACCCCGAAATAATTATGCTTGCCCGCGAAAACGAGGAACTTTGCGCCGCGCTGAACGCGGCGGCATTGGTGTTGCCGGACGGCGTGGGCGTCGTAAAGGGCGCGGCAATCCTTGGCACACCGCTCAAGGGAAAGGTGCCGGGGATAGACTTTGCCTCGGCGCTCATGGCAAAGCTCGCGGAGCGCGGAGGCAGCGTCTTCCTGTTCGGCGCAAAGCCCGGCATTGCCGAGACGGCGGGGGAGAAGCTCGCCGAGAAATATAATGGCCTTGTCATCGCCGGAGCCTGCGACGGTTATTTTACCGACGACGGCGACATAAAAGCAAAAATACGCGCGGCGGCTCCCGACCTGCTGCTCGTCTGCCTCGGTGCGCCAAAGCAGGAGCTTTGGATGCGCGACAACGAGGGCAAGCTGCCCGTCGGCCTCATGGCCGGCCTCGGCGGGAGCCTCGACGTATTTGCGGGCGCCGTGAAAAGAGCGCCGCAGTTCTGGCAGAATATGGGCCTTGAGTGGTTTTATCGCCTGCTCAGGGAGCCTAAACGCATAGGCCGTGTGATGAAGCTGCCGCAATTTATCTTTGCGGCGCAGGCGGAAAAGAGGCGACGTAATGTCAAAGGGTAAGCTAATAGTCCTTGAGGGCATCGACGGCAGCGGGAAATCCGCGCAGTACCGCCGCCTCTGCGCGCGCTTTGACGCGGAGGGGATACCCTACCACAGCATCGTTTTCCCCCGCTACGAGCAGGAATCCTCCGCGCTAATCCGAATGTATCTTGGCGGCGAGTTCGGCGAGCACCCCTCGGATGTGAACGCGCACGCGGCCTCCATCTTCTACGCGATGGACCGCTACGCCTCATATATGACCGACTGGCGCAGAATATATGCGGACGGGGGCTTCATACTTTCCGACCGCTATACGACCTCCAACGCCGTGCATCAGGGCGCGAAGCTGCCGTTTTCCGAGCAGCCGGCATTTTTCGACTGGCTGTACGACCTCGAATATGTTAAGCTCGGTCTGCCTCGCCCCGATAAAGTCATCTACCTTGAGGTGGACGTCGCGACCTCCATGGAGCGTATGCGCCATCGCGAGGAAAAGACCCACACCGTCGCCGACATACACGAGACGGACGCCTCATATCTTGAGGCCTGCCTCCGCACGGGCGAACGCGCCGCCGAGCATTACGGCTGGGCTCGCGTGCCCTTCAGAAAAAACGGAGAGATGCGCGAGATTGACGAAAAGCACGAGGAGATATTTTCAATCGTGCGCGAAGCCATCTCGTGAGCGCGGAAAAAGCAGCCCTTAGGCTTGAGATTCGCGCCGCAATCGCCGCACTGTCGGAGAGGTATATTCATGACAGCGATGCGGGAATACTCAAACTGCTGCTCTCTCTGCCGGAGCTTAACCGCGGAACTGTCTTCACCTATTGCTCAATGGGGCGCGAGTGCGACACGCGGACCCTTATAGACGGCGTTTTAAACCGCGGCGGGAGCGTCGCCCTGCCGGTTTCGCGAGCCGGGGGAGCCATGGATTTTATTCGGCACTCCGGCGAGCTGAAAACAGGCTTTTTAGGCATAAGCGAGCCGCAGAACGGCGAGCCGCTGCTGCCGCAGGCGGAGGACATCATGCTCGTCCCCGCGCTCTGCTGTGACACGGAGGGCTTTCGCCTCGGAAGGGGCGGCGGATACTACGACAGATATCTTTCGGAGCACGCCTGCTTTTCCGTCTGCCTCTGCCGCGAGCAGCTCCTGAAAAAAGTCCCGAGGGAGTGGAACGATTTTCCCGTCCGCGCCGTCATAACGGAGGAACGTTTAATAAGGCTGTAGAAAAGACCTTCACGTTTTCGCGCAAAAATGAAAACGGGGCTCTTTGCAGAGCCCCGCGTCATTAGTTAGGGACCGGTCTTAAATGCCTCAGCAGCCGCAACCGCAGTTGTTGCCGCCGCAGTTGTTCTCGCCGCCGCAGCCGCCGCCGCAGCCGCCGCCGCAACCGCCGCCGCA
>JAVVTL010000013.1:1918-19940 GCA_036653715.1 Oscillospiraceae bacterium | reverse complement strand
CCGCCGCCGCAACCGCCGCCGCATCCGCCGCCGCAGCTGTTGCCGCCGCAATTGCCCAGGCCGCAGCTCGAGATGAGAAGGATGATGATGATTATCCAGAGCCAGCTACCGCCGCCGCCACATCCGTTTCCGCAAAACATTTTAATTCCCTTTCTCCGCGCAAATGTATTCTGTGCCCGCCGTCGCCCCGCGCGGAGGATGACCGCGAAGCAGATCGGCCGGTGAGAAGCCGCTGAAAGGCTTTCTTCTGCACCGTCTGAGCCATAATATGCCCGCAGCGGCAAACACGTTACTTAGGATTGAGGACTAAAAATGCCTGACGATTTTGACAAGCTCAACGAAATATTCGGCGCGCCTCCAAAGGCAAGTGAGCCGTCCAAGGGCGGAGCGCATGCAGCCTCCAAAAAGAAGTCCCCGCTCGACAAGCTTGACGCCGTGCTTTACGACCCCGAAAAGCATGCCGCCGCCCTCGACGAGGACTACGGGGAGCTTGAGGAGCGCGACTATAAGCCCGTGCGCGGCCGCAGGGACGGCAAGACGGGCTGCCTCGGCGGGCTGATGTATTTTGTCTTCGTAATCAGCGTCAGCATAATCCTCGCCTGCCTCGCATGGATGGCCGCAACCGACGTGCTTGCCCTCAACAAGGAGAACCTCACGGCGGAAATAAGCATCCCCGCCTCCATCTTCACCGACAAAGAGGTCGATGTGAAGGACGAGGACGGCAAGGTCACGGGCACCAAAACCGTCAAGAGTGCCGATATAGACTATGTCGCGCGTCTTCTGAAGGACAGCGGCATCATCGAATATAAATTCCTGTTCAAGCTGTTTTGCACCGTGTCCCATGCGGACGTGAAGCTTGACCCAGGCAGCTATGAGCTTACGACGGACTTTGACTACCGTGCGCTCGTCAAAAAAATGCAGACAGGCTCCGGCGCGGCGGTGACGGTCAAGCTGACCTTCCCCGAGGGCTGGACGATGGACGAAATCTTTGCAAGGCTTGAGGAGAACGGCGTCTCCACAAAGACCGAGCTGTATGACGCGGCGGCGAACTCCGCCTACAACTATTCCTTCCTGAACGGCGATGAGGCAGGCGAGGCGTCGCGGCTCGAGGGCTTCATGTTCCCCGACACCTATGAGTTCTACGTCGGAATGCAGGCGTCGAGCGCCATAAACAAATTCCTCCAGAACCTCCACACCAAGCTGACTGCGGATATGCTCAAGCAGGCCGAAAATCGCGGCATGAGCATGAAGCAGGTCATCACCGTCGCCTCCATGATAGAGTCCGAGGCGGCAAACGACGAAGAACGCGCCACCATCGCCTCAATCATCTACAACCGCCTCGAGGCGAACATGCCGCTCCAAATCGACGCGACGGTTCTGTATGCCCTCGGCGTCCACAAGGAAAGCGTCACAATAGAAGACACCAAGGTGGACAGCCCCTACAACACCTACAGAAACAAGGGTCTGCCCCCGGGGCCGATATCCAACCCCGGTCTGCCCTCGATAAAAGCCGCGCTCCAGCCGCAGAGCACCGAGTATTACTTCTACGCGCTCGACACCGAAAGCGGCACGCACAGGTTCTTCAAGACGCTTGAGGAGCACGCCGCCTTTGTCGCAACGCAGGATTACACCAAACAAAGTGATTGACAAGCGCGCAAAATGTGTTAATATTAGTGCGAAATAAACGCCTTGACGAAGCCAATCGACAGCTACGCGCCCAAGCGAGAGGGGAATGGTGCAAGCCCCTTGCGTCGGACTGCCGAAAGCCACTTCCGAGCGGCCCGCGAACAGCGGGACGGCCCGTCCCCGATAGAGGACGACGAGAGATGCCATAAACGGCAAATCAGGGTGGTACCGCGTGTAAAGTCCACGCCCCTGACGCATTGCGTCGGGGGCGTTTTTTTGTTCGCGGGAAATAGATTTGAAGGAGAAAAAACAATGAAAAATTTTGGACTGAACGAGCTGCGCGAGATGTTTCTCGCATTCTTTGAATCCAAGGACCATCTGCGGCTGCCGAGCTTTTCGCTTGTCCCGCAGAACGACCCCTCGCTTCTGCTCATAAACTCCGGCATGGCGCCGATGAAGCCCTACTTCACGGGAGAGGTGGAGCCGCCGCGCCACAGAGTCTGCACCTGCCAAAAGTGCATTCGCACGGGCGACATCGAAAACATCGGCAAGACCGCCCGCCACGGCACCTATTTCGAGATGCTCGGCAACTTCTCCTTCGGCGACTATTTCAAGCACGAGGCAATAGCCTGGAGCTGGGAATTTCTCACAAGCCCGCTCTGGGTCGGCATAGACAAGGACAGGCTCTATCCCTCAATATACCTCGACGACGACGAGGCCTTTGACATTTGGAACAAAGAAATCGGCATTCCGGCGGAGCGCATTTTCCGTTTCGGCAAGGCGGATAACTTTTGGGAGCACGGCACAGGCCCATGCGGCCCCTGCTCCGAAATATACTTCGACAGAGGCGAGAAATACGGCTGCGGCAAGCCCGATTGCACCGTCGGCTGCGAGTGCGACAGATATATCGAGGTCTGGAACAACGTCTTTTCCCAGTTCAATAACGTCGGCGACGGCACCTATACCGAGCTTGCCACCAAAAACATCGACACCGGCATGGGACTTGAGCGCCTCGCCGTCGTGTGTCAGGGCGTGGACAGCCTGTTTGACGTGGACACCCTCATGAGCATCACGGGCAAGGTGTCCGAGCTGACCGGCGCGAAATACGGCCAAAGCCACAAAACGGACGTCTCCCTGCGCGTCATAACCGACCATATCCGCTCCGCGACGATGATGATAGGCGACGGCGTCCTCCCCTCGAACGAGGGCCGCGGCTATGTCCTGCGCCGCCTCCTGCGCCGCGCGGCAAGACACGGCAAGCTCCTTGGCGTGAACGAGCCGTTCCTCTACAAAGTCTGCGACACCGTCATAAAAGAAAACAAGCTCGCCTATCCCGACCTTTCGGAGAAGCAGAGCTATATCCTGCGCGTCATCAGGACGGAGGAGGAGAGCTTTGCCCGCACCATAGACGGCGGCATGAAAATCCTTGCAGACCTCATGGACGCAATGCGCGCAAGCGGCGAGATGACCCTCTCGGGCGAGGAGGCCTTCCGCCTCTACGACACCTATGGCTTCCCGCTTGACCTCACGGAGGACATCCTTGACGAGGCGGGTATGAGGGCGGACACCGAGGAATTCGCCACCCTCATGAACGAACAGCGCGACCGCGCCCGCGCCGCAAGGGGCGACATGAGCGAGGCTTGGGCGGGCATAGACCTCGGCATAGACAACACCCCCACCGAGTTTTTGGGCTATGACACGCTGAACGCGCAGGGCAAGGTTCTTGCCATGGTCTCGTCGGGCGAGCTGTGCTCCGAGCTTCGCGCCGGGGGAGAGGGCACGGTCGTCCTCGACCGCACGCCCTTCTACGCCGAGATGGGCGGTCAGACCGCCGACCACGGCAAGCTCTTTGCCGGCGACTCCGTTTTTGAGGTCAGCGACGTCCAAAAGAACAAGGGTGGCAAATATCTCCACCACGGCAAGCTGCTCACAGGCGAGCTGCGGATTGACGAGACCGTCACAGCGGCGGTGGACGACGAGCGCCGCAACGCCATACGCCGCGCCCACAGCGCAACGCATCTCCTGCAGGCGGCGCTTATCAAGGTTTTGGGCGAGCATGTGCATCAGGCGGGCTCCCTCGTTGAGCCGGACAGACTGCGCTTTGACTTCACGCATTTCTCCGCAATGACAGCCGAGGAACTGAGCGAGGTCTCCAAAATAGTCAACGAGTCCGTGCTGGAGGGCTACAGCATCCGCACAAACGAAATGCCGATAGGCGAGGCCCGCGCCATGGGCGCCACCGCCCTGTTCGGCGAGAAATACGGCGACGTGGTGCGCGTGGTTGACATGGGCGGCGGCTACTCCACGGAGCTTTGCGGCGGCACCCACCTCGACAATACCGCCAAGGTCGGCGTCTTCCATATCGACAGCGAGTTTTCCGTCGCCTCCGGTGTGCGGCGTATCGAGGCGACCACAGGGCTTGTCTCCCTCGCCACCATGAACGCAAATCAGGACCTGCTCTTTCAGGCGGCGGATATTTTCAAGGCGAAGCCGGTCGAGCTGCGCACCAAGATGAAGCAGACAATCGACGAGCTGCGCGAGCTGCGCCATGTGGTCGATAATTTCCGCGCAAAGGAGGCATACGGCGAGGCCGAGCGCTATCTCTTCGGCGCAAAGACGGTCGGTGAGCTGAAGGTTCTGACGGCAACGGTCGCAAACGCCGACGCGGAGCGTCTGCGCACGATGGGCGACTTTTTGCGTGACAAGGCCCCGAACGTCGTGGCTGTGCTCGCGGCGACGGACGAGGACAAGATAACCTTCCGTGCCGTATGCGGCAAAAACGCCATCGCAAAGGGCATAAAGGCGGGGGATATAATCCGTCAGGTCACAGCCATCTGCGGCGGCTCGGGCGGCGGCAAGCCGGACTCCGCCATGGGCGGCGGCAAGGACGTGCTGATGCTCGACAACGCCCTCGCAATGGTGGATAACTTTGTCTCCATGAAGCTCGGACTGAACAAAACCGAAGAAAATTAACAGGAGGAACAGAGCATGTCGGACTGCATATTTTGCAAGATAGCGGCGGGGGAGATACCCTCCGCCCGCCTGTGGGACGAGGGCGGGGTCTATGCCTTTCGCGACATAAACCCGCAGGCTCCCGTGCATTTTTTGGTGATACCCAAGGAACATATCGGCGGCGTCTCCGATATAAACGCGGAAAATTCCGCCGTCGTTGCCGAGTGCTTTGAGGTCATCGCGAGGCTCGCCGAGAGCGAGGGGCTTGAAAAGGGCTACCGCGTCATCTCCAACTGCGGCGACGATGCGGGACAGACCGTCCACCACCTCCACTTCCACGTCCTCGGCGGCGTGAAAATGGCGGAGAAAATGGTTTAATTTCCGCAGGCACGTCAAAATTAAGTAGCCGATTGGACACATATTAATCCGAATGTGTTGCCAAATGGTAACGTTTCCGTGGTGATGATATGTATTTCAAGAGACTTGAAGATTTAAGAACCGACAACGACTTTACTCAGAAGTTTGTTGCCGAAAAGCTGAACATGGGCAGAGAGGTATACTGGCGCTACGAAAAGGGCACCCGCGAGATACCGGTCTGGGCGCTCATAAAGCTATCCGAGCTTTACGGAGTATCGACGGACTACCTCCTCGGCCTCACAAACACCCCCGAGAGACATGCGTAAGCTCGGGCTGTGCGCGCTCGGGTATGTCTCGGCGCTGCTGTTTGCACACTATATTCTTCCGCCGGGCGCTCTTTTGTGGTGTGCGGCGGCGCTTGCGTTCTGCTGCTGCGCGGCATTTGTGTTCAGGGGCACCGCGCGGCTGCGTATACTCATAATCTGCCTCTCGGCGGCCTGCGGCATGGCTTGGTATTGGGGCTACGGCTGTCTCGTCTCCGCCAAAATCGCAGAGGTAGACGGAGTCGCGGCGGAGGTCGTGGCTTGCGTCACGGATTATCCCACAGAGGGCGATTTTCCCTCCCTGCGCGTGCGGCTCATCGGCGGAGAAGCGTCGGGCGTCAACGCCGTCATCTATGATTACGGCGTCGGAATCGGCGACCTGCGCCCGGGCGACATTATCACGGCGGAGATGAAGCTCTTTGACGCCGCCCTCCGCTTTGGTGAGGAGACCGACATCTATTCCTCGCGCGGGCTGTTTCTGCGCGGCTACCTCAGGTCGGCGCCGGAGGTAACGGGGCGCTCGCCGCTTGCCTTCATGTATTTTCCCCGCAGCATGGCAAAGGCCGTGCGCGACACGTCTGCGGAAATATTCCCGGAGGACGCGGCTCCGTTTATGCGGGCGCTCCTCATAGGCGACAAGTCGGAGCTTTATGAAGATAACGCGCTGTATACCGCGCTCGGCAGGGCTGGGATACTCCATATCGTCGCCGTTTCGGGGATGCATCTTTCCTTCCTCTACGGCTTCATAGCGCTTGCCGCCCGCTCCAAGCGCCGTGCCGCCGCTCTGAGCATTCCGGCGCTGTGGCTCTTTGCGCTCATGGCGGGAATGACGCCCTCGGTTGTCCGCTCCGCATTTATGCTCACCATGACCATGGCGGCGCCGTTTCTGCGTCGGGAGACGGACGGGCTGACCTCCCTCTCCGCGCCGCTCCTGCTCATGACCGTCCTGAATCCGAGGGCGGTTGCGAGCGTCAGTCTTCAGCTCTCCTTTGCGGCTATGGCGGGCATAATACTCATAGCGCCCCGCGTCTATGCCTGGAGCGCGGAAAAATGGAAAAAGCCCAAGAAACGCGGCGGGAAGTTCAGGCGGCTTGTGATTGCAAGCTTTGCAAGCTCAATAGGCGCGATTGTTTTCACAGCGCCCGTGGGAGCGATGCATTTCGGTTATGTTTCGCTTGTCTCTCCGCTCACAAACCTGCTCGTCATGTCGGTCATATCCTTTTGCTTCCTTGGCGGCTACGGCGCGGTTTTGCTCGGCGTTCTCTGGACGCCGCTCGGCGTCGCGGCGGCTTGGCTTGTCGCTTGGGCGGCAAGATATGTCTTCCTCGTCTGCGAGACGCTCTCGTCCCTGTCCTTCGCGGCTGTATATACCGTCGATAAGCTCATCGTCCTGTGGCTGATTTTCAGCTATGCGGTCTTTGCCATTGCGTATTACAGGCGCGGGAAAGCGCCGTTTCGCCCCATAGCTCCGACCTGTGTCAGCGTTATTGCGCTCAGCGCCGTGCTCATTTCCTCGGCGCTGCTGAACCTCTCCGTCGCGTCGGCAACCGTCATAGACGTGGGTCAGGGACAGTGCGTGGCCATATTCTCCGGCGCGTCCACTGCGGTCATCGACTGCGGCGGAAGCTGCGACAGGGGCGCGGGCGACACGGCGGCGGATTACCTCGATTCCTGCGGCAGAACGCACATCGACGCGCTGATTCTGACGCATCTTCACGCCGACCATGCCGACGGAGTGGCGCAGCTCATGTCGCGGATAAAAGTCTCGCGCCTGCTCCTGCCGGAGGACGCAGAGGACGACCGCCTGCTCCTGCCCGATATACTCGCCGCGGCGGCCGAGCATGGGACAGAGGTCATATACGTCTCCGTGGACACGGCTGTGAGCTTCCCGGAGGCGTCGCTCCGCATCCTGCCGCCGATGCAGGCGGGGGAGACGAACGAGCGCGGATTGCTCATCCTCGCGAGCGTCGGCGACTATGACCTGCTCGTGACGGGCGACGTGAACTCGACGGTCGAAAAGCGCCTCGCGGAAACGGGCGTTCTGCCGGACGGTGAGCTGCTGATTGTCGGCCACCACGGCTCGCGCTACTCGACCTGCTATGAGCTTTTGGACGCTTTCCGCGCCGAGACCGCCGTTATCTCCGTCGGCGCAAACAACTACGGCCATCCGACGGACGAGGTGCTTTGGCGGCTCGCCTCGCGCGGGATGGACATATACCGCACCGATTTTTCCGGGAATGTGACTGTGAGGATAAATTAATGGCAAAAAAAGAGGATAAGCTGAACTACAACGCGCTTAGGGCGGGACTGCTGAAAAACGGGCCGGGTCGCCTCTATTTCCTTTACGGACCCGAGGATTACCTGCGCGAGCTGTTTTTGGAGGAGCTGAAGAAGCTCTGCGTCCCCGGCGGCGCGTCGGACTTCGGCTACCGCAGACTGAACGGTCCCGCGCTCGACCTGCGCGAGCTGTCGGGCGCCGTGAATTCCCTGCCCTTTATGTCCGAGCGGACGCTTGTGGAGATTCACGGCTTTGACCTCAACAAATGCCGCGAAGCGGAGGCCGACGAGCTGGAAAAAATACTTTCGGATTTGCCGGATTACTGCACCGTCGTGTTTGTCCCCGCCGCCGAATATGAGCCGGACTGGCGGCTTCGCGCCGGAAAGAGCATAAAAAAACACGGCGAGGCGATAAAATTCACCTCGCAGGAGCAGGGTCAGCTCATTACCTGGATAAAGCGCCGCTTCGCCGCCCTCGGCAAGACGGCGGACAATGCCGCCGCGACAAGCCTGATATTTCTGAGCGGCGACATCATGAGCGGACTTATACCCGAAATAGAAAAAATTGCCGCCTCCGTGCAGGGCGACAGCGTGAGCGCGGCGGAGGTGGAGCGCTATGCCCACCATCTGCCGGAGGCAAAGGTGTTTGAATTGACAGACCGCATGTCCGCGCGCGATTGGGACGGCGCGGCGGCGCTCCTTGCGGAGCTGCTGACGGCGGGGGAGGAGCCGATAAGAACCCTTGCCGCCGTGGGGCAGCAGCTGCGAAGGCTCTATGCCGCGCGGCTCGCCATCGACCAAAAGCTCGGCGCAGCCTATGTGAGCAAGACCTGCGGCATAAAATTTGACTTCATCACGGATAAGCTGATGCGCGCCGCACGCGGCTTCACACAGTCGCAGCTCCGCCGCGCCGTCGCGCTTTGCGCCGAGACGGATTACGCCATGAAGAGCAGCTCGGAGGACAATGTTGACCTTATGAAGACGCTTCTTTTGCGCCTTGCCGTCGCGGAGGTGGAATGACATGATACGCGTGAAGGAGGTCATCGTGGTCGAGGGCCGCTACGACAAAAATACCCTCTCGCAGATATTCGACGCCGTCATAGTCGAAACCTCGGGCTTCGGCGTCTTTAACGACCGCGAAAAGCTCTCGCTGCTGCGCAGACTTGCGGCGGCGCGGGGGCTTGTTGTCCTCACGGACTCCGACGGAGCCGGCTTTGTCATAAGAAATTATCTCAAGGGCGCAATAGACCCAAAGCTCGTGAAGCACGCCTATATACCCGAAATCCAAGGCAGGGAACGGCGCAAGAGCGCCCCCTCAAAGGAAGGCTCGCTCGGCGTGGAGGGCATGGAGCCGCAGGTGCTCACAGACGCCCTGCGCCGCGCGGGAGCGACACTGGACGGCGAGGGCGGCAGGACGGCGGGCAGCATAACAAAGGCGGATATGTTCACGCTCGGCCTCTCCGGCAAGCCCGGGGCGGCGGAGCGGCGCAAGGCGCTTTTGCTGGAGCTTGAGCTGCCGGAAAAGCTCTCCCCGAACGCGTTTTTGGACGTTCTGAACGCCCTCACGGACAGGGAGGCGCTTTACGGGCGCATGGGCCTCAGCGCAGATGCCGCTCCTCAATGATAACGCCGGCAATGTTGGCGACAAGCAGTATTGCCTGCGGCAGAGCATAAAGCTCCCCCGCAAGCAAATATGTATCATAGTTTTCCGCCGTCATCGGTCCCGCGTCCGCGAGCAGCATGAAAGCGCAGAACAAAAGCAGGCAGGAAAAAATAAGCGATTTTGTAAGGATTTCCCAGGAAAGCTCGCACATGTCGAGCATCCGGCGCAGCAGCCGCATTCTCATCACCTCTGCCTCTATTGTAAATGACAAAAGGTGATATTAACAGTGCTGAAAATTTGCCTAAAGAGGAAAATTCACACTCTTGTCATACTCTACGGCAAAATTAATTTGGCAACATGTGGTGTTGTATGGTATACTGTAGCAGTTAATTTCCACTACATTGTGAAACGGGGGTAAACCTATGAAATGTCCGTTCTGCGGCTACGCGGAGAGCAAGGTCATAGACTCGCGCCCTGCCGAGGAGGGCGCGACAATACGTCGCCGCCGAGAGTGCCTCGACTGTCAGAAGCGCTTTACGACCTATGAGATAATCGAGCGTCTGCCCTTGGTTGCGGTAAAGCGCGACGGAAGCCGCCAGACCTTCGACAAGAACAAGCTCGTCAACAGCATGCTCAAGGCCTGCGAGAAGCGCTCCGTGCCGCTCTCCGCCCTTGAAGCGATTGCCGACGACATCGAGCAGGAACTTCAGAGCAACCTCGAGCGCGAGATAAGCACAGCCGCCATAGGCGATATGGTCATGGACCGCCTGAAGGACGTGGACGAGGTCGCATACGTCCGCTTCGCCTCCGTCTACCGCTCGTTCAAGGACATAAACACCTTTATGGAGGAGCTCACCAAGCTCCTGAGCGCGAGGGACGGCTGACCCTCAAAAAATACTGCCGAGCGTGACGCGCTCCATGGTCACAAGGCTCGCAAGGTGCGCCTCAAGCTTCTCAAAGGAGCCGATGGCGCTCTGCGAATCCCCGGCGAGTATATCCGACAGCAACTCATAAAAGGCGTCCGTTGTGAGGTCAATCTCCGAATGGCGGATGAAAATATGCGTGTAGCCGTCGGCGCTCAGCCATTCGTCTATTGCGGAACGAAGCATGAGCTCGGCGTTCTCCGCGTCGCCGTTTTCCATCGCGCTGCGGGACAGCGCAAGGTTATCTCCCAGCTCCCCGACGAAGCCGCGCAGATAGCCGATATTCACTAAAGCACCCGCTATGAGCAGAAGCAAAAGTCCCGCCGCCGCTATTTCTTTTTTCATTTTCCCGCCTCCTTTGGGGCAAAATACACATTATTCTCATCGTCCAGCATCATCACATATACCTCGTCGGGCGAGGAAAATCCGCGGCGCGTCAGCTCTTTTTTGAGCCAGCTTTCGTCGCGCCCCATGACGCGCAGGTTCTTGGCAATCACCTTGCCGTCGTTTATCAGCATGACGGGATAGCCCTTGTCCGATACCTTTATCCCGAGGTCCCTCACGGTCGCCGGGCGCTCGGAGGGAAAGAGCAGCGTGCTCAGTGTCCCGTCCGTCTCGAGCACGGCGTATTCCAGCCGCGAGATGTCCGTTATGCTCATCGAGCGCAGCTCCTCTGTCAGCTCGTCCAGCGTAAAGCGGTTTTTCTGCATCTCCTGCTGGTCAATGACCCCCTTGCGCACGAGAAAGCAGGGCTTCCCAAACATCATCGAACGCAGAAGGCTGCTTTTCATCGTCGCTCCCGATATGAGCACCTCGCAGCAGAAAAGCACCACTATCGGTATCAGCCCGTTCATGAGCGGAATGCCGATGTCCTGCAGCGGATGAGCCGCAAGGTCCGCAATGAGCACGGCAACAATAAGCTCCGGCAGCTCAAGCTCCCCCAACTGGCGCTTGCCCATGAGCCGCATGGACAGCACCAGTGCGAAATAAATTATCAGCGTTCTGATTATTATGATAGCCAAAAAGCCACTTCCCGTCCGCGTATATCATCTTCTGCAAAACTGCAGAGCAGTTCTTATATAATTTCCCGTTTGGAGGCTAATATGAACATGAACAATAACAAAAGACCCGAGATGGAGCGTATTGCCACGATTGAGCAGGCAGAGGCGTTTATAGCCGAGCAGGTCGCGGAGATTCGCAAGCAGACAGGCGAGGGCAAGGTTCTCCTTGCGCTCTCCGGCGGAGTGGACAGCTCTGTCGTCGCCGCGCTCCTCATAAAAGCAATCGGAGCAAGGCTCCAGTGCGTCCACGTCAACCACGGCCTCATGCGCAAGGGCGAGAGCGAACAGGTCGTGAAGCTTTTCCGCGACGAGCTTGGCGCGAACCTCGACTTTGTCGAGGCCTCCGACCGCTTCCTTGACAAGCTTGTCGGCGTCTCCGACCCCGAGCAGAAGCGCAAGATAATCGGTGCCGAGTTCATCCGTGTTTTCGAAGAGGAGGCGCGCAAATTCGAGGGCGTCAAATTCCTCGCACAGGGCACCATCTACCCCGACATAATCGAATCAGGCCCGGTAAAGAGCCACCACAACGTCGGCGGTCTGCCGGAGGACCTCGATTTCGAGCTTGTCGAGCCGGTAAAGTTCCTCTTTAAAGACGAAGTCCGCGTCGTCGGCAAGGCACTGGGCCTGCCGGACAGCATGGTCTACCGTCAGCCCTTCCCCGGCCCCGGCCTCGGCGTGCGCTGCATCGGCGCAATAACCCGCGACCGCCTCGCCGCCGTGCGCGAGTCCGACGCGATACTTCGCGAGGAATTCGATAACGCAGGTCTGCGCGGCAAGGTCTGGCAGTATTTCACCCTCATCCCCGACGTGACCAGCACCGGCGTGCGGGACGGCAAGCGCGTTGACGCGTGGCCCGTCGTCATCCGCGCCGTAAACACGCTGGACGCCATGGAGGTCACCGTGGAGTACCCCGCGTGGCCGCTTCTTGCAAAGATAACCGACCGCATATTGGCTGAGGTGCCGGGCGTCAACCGCGTCCTCTACGACATGAGCCCGAAGCCGCCCGCCACCATCGAGTGGGAATAAGGAGCCTTACATGAAATTTTCAAAAATGCAGGGCTGCGGAAACGACTACATCTACGTCAATTGTTTCGCCGAGCAGCTTGAGAATCGCCCCGCGTTCTCCCGCCTCGTCTCCGACCGACATTTCGGTGCCGGCTCCGACGGGCTTATATGCATCTGCCCCTCTGATGTCGCGGATTTCAAAATGGACATGTATAACGCCGACGGCTCAAGCGCGCAGATGTGCGGCAACGGCATACGCTGCCTTGCCAAATACGCCTACGAGCGCGGCATGACGGACAAAACCGAGATAACCGTCGAGACGGGCGCGGGCATCAAAACCGTTTGGCTGAACGTCATCGACGGCGTCGTCTCCTCCGCCCGCGTCTGCATGGGCAGACCGGAATTTTTGAGCGCGAAAATCCCCGTCATAGCCGACGGCGATACCTTCATAAATCGACCCATGGAGGTCGGCGGCACAATTTGGGACGTCACCTGCCTCTCCGTCGGCAACCCCCACGCCGTGGTGTTTGTCGATAACGTGGACTGGCTCGACCTCCCGACACTCGGCCCCCTGTTCGAGAACGACCGCATATTCCCCGAGCGCGTGAACACCGAATTTGTTCAGGTGCTTGACGGCAACACCCTCAAAATGCGCGTTTGGGAGCGCGGCAGCGGAGAGACGCTCGCCTGCGGCACAGGCTCGACAGCCTCACTCGTCGCCGCCGTCGTGAACGGCAAATGCGAGCCGAGCGCCGTCCTGAAGCTCTTGGGCGGCGAGCTGCTCATCGAGTGGGACAGACAGGCCGACCTTGTCTACATGACCGGCCCCGCAAGCTTCGTCTTTGACGGCGAGCTTCTGATGTGAGGTCGATATGTCAATAATAAACGAAAATTTTGCAAAGCTCCCCGGCGGCTATCTCTTTGCGGAGATAGCCCGCCGCGCCTCGGCATATGAGACCGCAAACCCCGACAAGACCCTCATAAAGCTCGGCATAGGCGACGTGACGCTTCCCCTCGCCCCCGCCGTGGTAGAGGCAATGAAAAAGGCCGCCGACGAGATGTCGGACGCCGCCACCTTCAGGGGCTACGGCCCATATGAGGGCTATGCCTTTCTGCGCGAGGCGATAGCCGATAACGACTACAAGCCCTACGGCGCCAAGATAAATGCCGACGAGATATTCATCTCCGACGGCGCAAAGTCCGACTGCGGCAACATCTGCGATATCTTTTCAAACGACAGCATCGTCGCCGTCTGCGACCCCGTGTACCCCGTGTATGTTGACGCCAACGCCATGTCCGGCAGGGCAGGGGACTGGGACGGGGAAAAATGGACCCGCATCGTCTATATGCCCTGCACCGCCGAAAACGGCTTTGTGCCGGAGCTTCCGACCACCGTGCCGGAGCTCATATATCTCTGCTACCCCAACAACCCGACGGGCGAGGTCGCCACAAAGGCGCAGCTAAAGCTTTGGGTGGACTACGCCAACAAAAACGGCAGCGTCATTTTGTTCGACGCCGCCTACAGGGCATATATCAGCGACCCATCCTTGCCGCGCTCCATCTACGAGATTCCCGGCGCAGAGACCTGCGCCATCGAATTTGTCAGCTACTCCAAAACCGCGGGCTTCACCGGCACACGCTGCGGCTGGACGGTCATCCCCCGCGCTCTCAGACGTGACGGAGTGAGCCTCTATGACCTTTGGATGCGCCGTCAGGCGAGCAAGTTCAACGGCACCTCCTACGTCATTCAGCGCGCGGCGGAGGCAATCTATTCTCCCGCCGGACGTCGGCAGATTCAGGACACCATCGCCTACTACATGCGAAACGCAAAGGTAATGCGGGACGGCCTGTCCGGAGCGGGGCTTGAGCTTTACGGCGGCGTGGATTCGCCGTATGTTTGGCTTCGCACGCCCGTCGGCGTCGACTCGTGGGACTTTTTCGACAGGCTCCTGCGAGAGGCAAATGTCATCACAACCCCCGGCGCAGGCTTCGGCCCGAGCGGCGAGGGCTATATCCGCCTGACTGCCTTCGGCGACGCGGAAAAGACCAAGCAGGCAGTCGAGCGCATCGTGCACATTCTTTAAAAACATTTTTTAATGGAGGCGTCGGCGTGAAAATAATCATTGACACGCAGGAAAAAATCGCGGAGCTTGCCGCTCGTAGATACGCGGAGCTTCTGAACAAAAAACCGGAGGCTGTCCTCGGCCTTGCCACCGGCTCGACCCCGCTCGGACTCTACGCGGTGCTTGTGCGTCTCTGCGCGGAGGGCAGCCTGTCCTTTGCCAATTGCACGACCTTCAATCTTGACGAATACATCGGCTTGGACGGCACACACGACCAGAGCTACCGTTATTTCATGAATAAAAACCTGTTTGAAAAAATTGACGTGCGTCTCGACCACACCTTTGTCCCCGCAGGCTCCGTCACCTCCGACGCGGAGGCCGCGCGCTACGACGAGGACATAAAGGCCGCAGGCGGAATAGACCTCCAGCTTCTTGGCATAGGCTTAAACGGCCACATAGGCTTCAATGAGCCGCTGACCCCCTTTGACTCCCTTACCCACGTCGTAAAGCTGACGGACAGCACGAGAGAGGCAAACAAACGCTTTTTCTCCTCGATTGACGACGTTCCGACACACGCCGTCACCATGGGCATATATACTGTTATGCAGTCAAAGAGCATCATCCTCATGGCAACAGGTGCCGCGAAGGCGGAGATTATCAAAAAAACCGTCGAGGGACGCCCGGACATATCCGTGCCCGCGTCGCTTCTCCAGCTCCACGAGAACGTCGAGCTGTATCTCGACACGGAGGCGGCTGCAAAGCTGTCATAAGACCCTGCCGCAACAGCGGCGCTTTTCGGAGGTATATATGGGTAAATATTTCGGCACAGACGGCTTTCGCGGCGCGGCGGGCAGCGAGCTGACCGTTGAACACGCCTACCGCATCGGCCGATTTGTCGGCTGGTACTACGGGCGCGGTCACAAGGCGAAAATCGTTATCGGCAAGGACACGCGCCGCTCGAGCTACATGTACGAGGCAGGGCTGAGCGCGGGGCTGACGGCCTCGGGAGCAGACGCGTATCTGCTGCATGTCACCACCACGCCGAGCGTCTCCTATATCGCCCGCATAGACGATTTTGACTGCGGCATCATGATTAGCGCAAGCCATAACCCCTACGGCGACAACGGCATCAAAATAATCAATTCCGCCGGCGAGAAAATGGACGAGGAGCTGCTCCTCAAAATCGAAGAATACCTTGACGGCGCGGCTCCCGAGCCGCCCTTCGCCGAGGGCGACGCCATTGGCCGCACGGTGGATTATTCGGCGGGGCGCAACCGCTATATCGGCTACCTCATCAGCCTTTCCACGCACTCCTACAAGGGCATGAAGGTCGGTCTTGACTGCGCAAACGGCAGCACCTGGCAGATAGCCAAGAGCGTTTTTGACGCACTCGGTGCCGACACCTATGTCATCGGCAATGCGCCGAACGGGCTGAACATCAACCTCGACTGCGGCTCAACCCACCTTGACGCCCTGCGCCGCCTCGTCACCGAAAACTCGCTTGACCTCGGCTTCGCCTTTGACGGCGACGCAGACCGCTGTCTCGCCGTGGACGATAAGGGCAATGCGGTCACGGGCGACCATATCATGTACCTCTGCGCCAAGCACATGAAGGACAGGGGAGAGCTGGACACCAATACCGTCGTGACCACGGTCATGTCCAACTTCGGCCTCTACAAAGCCCTTGACGCCGCCGACATAGCCTACGAGAAAACCGCAGTCGGCGACAAATACGTCTGGGAGAACATGCGCGAGAACGGCCACCTCATAGGCGGCGAGCAGTCGGGCCATGTAATCTTCCAAAAATACGCCACCACGGGCGACGGACTCATCACCGCCATAAAGGTCATGCAGGCCGTGCTCGACTCAAAGCTCAGGCTCTCAAAGCTGATTGAGCCGGTTTTCGTTTATCCTCAGGTTCTTAAAAATGTTATAGTTGACGACAAGGACGCAACACTTGCGGACGCGGCAGTGGTTGCCGCCGAGGCGGAGCAGTCGCGTATCCTTGGCGACGGGGGGCGTGTGCTCCTGCGAAAGAGCGGGACGGAGCCTCTCCTGCGCGTGATGGCAGAGGCTGCTACAGACGCCGAATGCGAGAGAAGCGTGGACGCAATAATCGCCGCAATGCGAACCTCCGGTCATTTGATTAAGGTGAAATAAATGTACACAACCGCAAAACTTTTTGACCTCTCCAAAACAATCGCCGCCCCCCTGCTTGAGGCGGCAGAGTACCCATGGGAGGCGCTGGATGGGATAAAGGAATTTATCCTTGCCCTCGGCCCAAGCCTCCCGGCGGAAGAATTTGACCACCCCGGCGAGGATATTTGGATAGCGCACGACGCCACGGTGTATTCAACGGCGTGGATAAACGGCCCCTGTATCATCGACCACGGCGCGGAGGTGCGGCACGGTGCCTTCATCCGCGGCAGCGCCGTCGTCGGCAAAAACAGCGTGGTCGGCAACTCCGTGGAGCTTAAAAACGTCATCCTGTTCGATAACGTTCAGGTGCCCCACTACAACTACGTCGGCGATTCGATTTTGGGCTTCAAGTCGCATATGGGCGCAGGCTCCATCACCTCAAACGTCAAGAGCGACAAATCCAACGTGACCGTGAAATTCGGCCTTGAGCGCGTAGAAACCGGGCGCAAGAAATTCGGCGCCATCATCGGCGATAACGTCGAGGTCGGCTGCAACAGCGTCCTGAACCCCGGCACCGTGATAGGCAAAGGCAGCACCGTCTACCCCCTCTCCTCCGTCCGCGGCGTAATCCCCGAAAACAGCATCTACAAATCCGCCGACGACGTGGTTCAAAAAAAGTAACAGCCCCCCGCAATGCGCTGGGAGGGCAAATAAAAATCAAATTGAGCCGGGGCTTAGCCTCGGCTCAACAGTTTTTTGTAGGGGAATCGGAAGTCCCCCTCCGAGTTATAAAAGCTGCTTGTAATTGTCGCAATCGCAGACGCTGTCTGGCGGGAAAAACTCCTCGACAGGGAAGCGTATGCGGGAAAAGAGGGTGCAGGGATCGTCCTCGGTGGAGCCGGCGCATTCTTTTTCGGGGACGCAGTAGTCGTATGCGGGGATGAGAAGCTGAGTGTCGCGCTCGAGGCGGATGATGGTGAACTGTCCGAGTGTGACGTAGAGCCTGCGCGACGCGTCGCTCATGTTGAGGTTGTCGCAGAAGCTCTCGCAGATAAAGCCGGGGATATCGCGTCCCTCGCCCTCCGCGCAGAGGCAGCAGTCGGCATCGACGAGCTTCATGTGCAGGGCGATGGGGTCAACGGCCTCGACCTGCGCGATGGGCATGGTGTCATCGCAAAGGCAGCCGTGTCTGTCGCAGGGGTCGGAGGAGAAGGTCTTGACTCCGCCCTCGCTGCCAAAGAGCATAACTCTTTTGTTGAATACCGCGAGTCCTCGCACGGCATGCCCGCCGGGGAAGGTCTCGCCCGTTACTCTGTAGAAATATGTGACGTCCACCGTGTAGTAGCCTTTGTTGAAGGTGACAGCCTCTACGTTAACGTCCGCGTAGATCAGCTCCGCGCAGCGTGGGCGGATACTGAACGCGCTGTCTATGTAAGCCTGTGAGCCGCATGTTGGATACACCCTGAGGTCCTCCACACAATCTTTGTCTCTGCAGGAATCAAAGATTTTTCTTGTGTGGATGCAGACGGCTTCTCGTATGCAGGCCGTGCCCTCCACGGGTCCGGGCAAAACCTTGTCTGCCATTTTATTTCCTCCTTGACCGGTTTATTGAAGCAAACTTCATTACAGTCTATGCAATACCTCGCAGGATGTGAAAAAGATACTGTACGGGGCGTGTGAAAGATGCTATAAT
>JAVVTL010000013.1:0-1818 GCA_036653715.1 Oscillospiraceae bacterium | reverse complement strand
TAAAAAAGGGGGGACCCTGCGTGGACAACTTTGGTTTTATCCACGGCGAGCTGGACATCAAAATACTCATCCTTTTTGTGCTCCGCCGTCTGCCTGCGCCGGTGGACTCGCGAGAGCTGGCGGAGCTTTGCTCCTGCGACACGGGCATCGGCTACTTTGACTACACCGATTGTCTCGCGCATTTGGTCGAGACCGAGCATGTTGAAATCACCTCTCCCGGCTTTTACGGCATAACCGACAAGGGCGAGCGCAACGGTGCCACGGCGGAATCAAGCCTCCCGTATTCCGTCCGCAAAAAGGCGGAGCGCCTCATAGCCCCCGTCGCAGAGGAAATGCGGCGCAGCCGCATGATAAAAGCCTCCCACTCCGGGAAGGACAGCTCCTTTAAAGTCTCCCTCGCTCTGGCGGACGGGAAGGGCGAGATAATTTCCATGGACCTGCTCGTCGCAGATGAAGCGCAGGCAACCTTGGTGGAAAAAAACTTCCGCGCCCGCGCCGAGCTCATATACGGCAAAATAATGGAAATACTCACAGAAGGTTAGGAAACCGCATGAACACATTTGTTCCCGAAGGCTACAGGAGCCTGCTCACAGTTTACGACACGCAGAAGGCAATCGGCCTCATGAAGCGCCTCTTTGAAGATCGCTTCGCGGCTGTGCTCAACCTCTACCGCGTCTCCGCGCCCCTTTTTGTCGAGGGCAGCAGCGGACTTAACGACAACCTGAGCGGTACGGAGCGCCCCGTGGACTTCGATATCCTCAAGACAGGAACTCACGCGCAGGTGGTGCAGTCCCTCGCAAAATGGAAGCGCCTCGCCCTAAAGCGCTATGAGTTTTATCCCGGCAAGGGCATATACGCGGACATGAACGCCATCCGCCGCGACGAGGACGAGCTGGATAACATCCACTCCGTCTACGTTGACCAGTGGGATTGGGAACGCATAATCCTCCCCGAAAATCGCAATGTCGATTACCTCAAGAGCACGGTCATGGACATAATCGGCGCCATATGCGACACGCAGGACACCCTACAGGCGATATACCCGCAGCTGAATGTCCTCGGCAAGCTGAGCCGCGAGGTTAGCTTTGTGACGGCCCTGCAGCTCGAGGAGCTTTTCCCGCAGCTCACCCCCAAGGAGCGCGAATACGCCTATGTCAGCGAGCATCCGACCACCTTCATTATAGGCATAGGCGGCCTGCTCGGTTCCGGCAAGCCGCACGACGGCCGCGCGCCGGACTACGACGACTGGACCCTGAACGGCGACATAATCGTCCGCAACGACCTCTTGGACAGGGCGTTTGAAATAAGCTCCATGGGCATAAGAGTTGACTCCGAAGCGCTGAACAGCCAGCTCACCGCCTCCGGCTGCGACGACAGGCGCGAGCTGATGTACCACAAAATGCTGCTCGCCGGCGAGCTGCCCCTCACAATAGGCGGAGGAATCGGTCAATCGCGACTCTCCATGCTTCTCCTTGGCAAGGCGCATATAGGCGAGGTTCAGGCCTCCGTCTGGGACAGCGAAACCATAAACGCCTGCGCCCAAGCCGGCATAATGCTCCTGTAATTTTTGTCTTGCAACACGCTGCTTTTGGTGTTATACTTTTGCTCACGCGGGTGTGGTTCAATGGCAGCACGTCAGCTTCCCAAGCTGAAGACGAGGGTTCGATTCCCTTCACCCGCTCCATTTGAAAAGACCCCGCAGGGGTCTTTTCAAATGGAACATCAAATTACCAAATATAGTTTGATACCGCCGCGGCGGGATTTTAAATGAACGTGGGGCCTGCCCCTCGTTCTCATGCTTTCAGAGTGTTCAGTTTT
>JAVVTL010000012.1:0-32233 GCA_036653715.1 Oscillospiraceae bacterium | reverse complement strand
CCTCGATAATCTCCCGCAGGCCGGAGGAGATGATGTAGTGCTCCGCCTGCAATCCGCTTTTCTCCGCGTATGAGTTGACGCGGTGAAACCAGGACTTGACGCCGGGGAACAGCTTGACGCCCTCGCCGAGGCTCAGAAGGGTGTCGTGGGTGATTAGCTGCCGCCCTCTCGATTTCTCGAGCATTATCAGCATGTAGGCGAGGATGGAGTCCATCCCGTGCCGCACCATGGCGGCGTCGCACTCATCCCAAAAGGCTCTCGCGTCCATTCCCAGACCGGGGATGAAGCCATATTCCTGCATGTCCCCGGGCGAGAGGGTGCGGTCAAAGTCATACATAATGGCAAGAATCGGTTTGTCGCCCATGTCAATCCACCTCTTTTTTCTTCGCGGGGAGGGCGGCCTCCCATTCGGGCTGTCTGAAGCCGACGAGGACGAAGGCGGGGGAGACGAGAATCGGGCGCTTTACAAGCATTCCGTCGGTGGCGAGCAGGGCAAATTGCTCGTCCTCGCTCATATCGGCGAGCCTTGCGGAAAGGCCGAGCGCCTTGTATTGCAGGCCGGAAGTGTTAAAAAAGCGCTTCAGCGGCAGTCCGCTCTTGGCCTGCCACTCCCGCAGCTCCGACTCCGAGGGATTATTCGGCTTGATGTCGCGGAAATCGTATTCCGCCCCGCGGGCGTCAAGAAACTCCCGCGCCTTTTGGCAGGTTGAGCATTTCGGATAGCAGACAAACAGCATGGCGATACCCTCCGATTAAATCTTTTTCCTCAATTATATCACAGCGCCCCGAAAAATCCCAACACGAAAAAACCATCGGCCACGGGGATTCCTCCCCCTCCGATGGTTTTTGGCGTATTACCCGATTACAGCTCGTTTTTATCGCGCTGGACGAGGCCGAGGATGATTGAGAGGTTGCCGTTTCGGCAGCGCAGACCGTCGATGAATTCCTTTTCCTTATCGGCGCTTTTCATCTCCAAATTGTAGGACAGCTCATACATTGTGCCCATATTCGTGGTTCTGACGCGCTCGAGGCGGGCGCGCTTGGTGTAGGTGAGAAAGAGGTCGTCAAAGATTCCCGTGTAATTCAGGTCCTCGGGAATGGTGATTTTGAGCTGGCGCTCCTTGGATTCCGTGCTGGCAAAGTTTGCCTTTTCCAAGATGAGAATGACGACGCCGACCACGGCGGCGATGATGACGGCGAGGGACAAAAAGCCCATTCCCGTCGCAAGGCCGACCGCCATTGCAAAGAAAATAAAGCCGATGTCGCGCGCGGAGCCGGGGGCGCTGCGGAAGCGCACCAGCCCGAAGGCGCCGAGCACGGCGACGGACGCGCCGAGGTTGCCGTTCACGGTCATGATGACGGACTGCACAAGCAGGGGGAGCACAGCCAAAATCACGACAAAGCTGCCCGTATGCGAGCCGGAGCTTTTGTAGAGCAGGGCAATCATTATGCCGAGCACAAGCGCGCAGGCCATTGAGAGTGCGACAAATTCAATCGCAAAGGTGCCGGGGTGAAAGACGCTGCTTAGCATATGTTTTCCCTCCTGAGTTCATTCCAATTTTCCGTTCTGTGTACAAGCATCCCCTCGGGATTAAAGGCGTCGTGCTCTTTCCGATAGATGTTCCCGTATTTTGAAAACGAGACGGGATAGACGGAAAGGGAGGAGAGGATTTCCGAGAACCATAGCGGCGTTGCGCCCATGACCTTGCTCTCCATCAGGTAGTAGCCCTGCGGCAGAAGAAATTCGCCCCAGTCGCCGTTCTCAAGCTCTGTCAGCCGCCTGCGGCTGCGGATGTTGCGGTCAAAGGTGACGCGGCATTCGTCGTCCTGCACGCCGACCAGCGCGACGCGGTCATATGCGAGATAGGTGCCGCGCGTCAGTGGATAGCGCTGAAGGAAGAAGTCGATTTCGCGCAGAATCTGACTGTCCTTCTGCGGGCGGACGCCGTGCTCAAGGTAATCGTAGGCCTCGCGCAGGGTGAGCTGGATTCTGCGCTTGTTCACGACTTTTTTGTATTTTTTCTTGATTTCGAGGAACACCTTTGAGTCGAGCGTGGGAACGCCGTAGCTGCGCAGACGCAGCTTTTCCTTGTAAACGGGATTGTCGATGGAGCGGCGAATCAAATCGGAATCGGGGGTGTCGTAATAGATGTTGCAGATGGTGTGCAGTCCGTACTCGTCCTCGCGCATATGGGGCGCCAATCTGCGCCGCAGCTCGCGGTAAATCGGCTCGGGCATTAAGTACTTTTTCTCGTAGCGGTTGAAAACGGCTTGTGCCACAGGGTCATCTCCTTAAAATAATTATTGATGTATTTTCAGTCGGCTGCCGTCACTTATCAGGGTGACGTCGCCGTCCTTTGTCTCGAATGCGGTGATGCTTTTTTGCTTCAGGAGCGCCATGGTTTCTTTGTCCGCCGGATGCTTTTCGGAGGAGCAGATGACGGCATACTGCGGCGAAACGCTCTCAAGCAGCTCGTTCAATGCGGTGTTATATACGCCGTGGTGCGGCATTTTCAGAAAATCACAGGCGGCGGCGGTTCCGCCGGACAGCCATCCGCGGATGCGCTGCTTTTCCGCGTCCCCGGCGAAAAGCAGACGGTTATCGCCGTGAATTACCGTTGTTACGAGAGAAAAATTGTTGTCGTTTTCCGTTGCGCCCCCGACTGTTTCGTAGGAGGGAGGCGGCTCGACAAGCACCCTTGCCGCCATGAAGTCAAACTCAATCGCCTGCGTCAGCTCCTGCGGGACAAGGCCCTTGAGCGAGAGCGCCGCGATAAAATCAAGGTAGTCGCTGCTGTCGCCCCGATAGGCGGGCAGGTAAATCTGCCCAACTTCCATTTTTTCAATCAGCGTGTCGGCACCGCCGACGTGGTCGCGGTCAAAGTGTGTGATTATCAGAGCATCAACGCGGTGAATACCCTGATTTTCAAGGAATGCTACAAGCTCCTCGCCGTCATCCTCTTCGCCGGTGTCTATGACCATCGCGTGTCCCTCGGAGCGGAGCACGATTGCGTCCGCCTTGCCGACCTTGAGGAGCGTGACCGTCAGCGGAGGCACAGCCTCTCCCCGCGAAGACAGGAAAACACCCAAAAGCGTCAATGCGCAGGCCGCAAGACAGAAAAGAAGAATGGCGGCGGGTTTTAATTTGCGGCCCTTGGCCATAAAAACCCTCCTCCATTTATTTGCGCAATAATTGTTATATGCAACAAAAAGACGCTCTCAATTGAGCGTATATGCATTTTGACGAAAGCCGCGGGGGAATGTTCCCACGAAAAGCCGCCCCTGCCAATGTTTTTTTCGGCAGGGGCGGATTGCTTATGCCTTGGCTATTTTTATGGCGCCGTTGGCTTCGCCGAGGCTGTCGGCGTCCACATTGTTTATTTTGCAGAAATGGCGATAAAAGCGCTCTGCCAGCGAGCCGTTGGGCGTCCCGACCTTTATGCGCGCAATTTCCCGCAGCAGCTGCGCCGCCTGTATGTCGCCGAAGTAGCGGAAAAGTCCCGCGCCCCAAAATGCCTTTTGGGGGTTGTTCTCATTGGCGTAGTAGTCCCAAAAGCGCAGGCCGCGCGCCTCGGCGGGGGAGAGGGTGATTTTGAATTCGGAATCCGTGCCGACATAGCCCTCCTCCTGTCCGTCGCCCTCGTGGGCTTCGTCCACAAGGAATACGGCGAAGACATATCGCTCCGGCTCGGAGGTCTTGGGGTCGCGGGTGGTGAGGACGCAGAGGCTGTTGCGCTGAACCTGAGCCAACTTCATGCGGCGACCGGCGTTCTCGCCGTGGCAGACGACGCCCGCAAGCGCCTTCCAGTCGCGGAGCATTTGGCTCTCATAGCAGACAAAGCCGCCGCCCGCGCTCAAATCGTCAAGCTCCTGACGGGTCATTTCGCCCTTGTGGTATTTCATGCAGGGCGAGCTTTCAAGGGAGCACCATGCGCGGTGCTCGCTGACGATGTTGTTGCGTATCATTTTGTCGCTGCATACGCCGAAAAAGCCGACGCGGGTGTCGGACTTGCCGCCGTCGCAGAAGTTGCACTTGAAGGCGATGTTCGCCCTCGGCGTGACCTTGCGTGCGCGCACGGCGCGTGCCTTTGCGATTTTCAGTTCCTGCTGCTGCAAGCGGAGCCTAAGCTCCTGTTCCTGCAATTTTTCCTGCTGTACCTGCTGCTTTTCGGCTGCCGCAAGGTTCAGATTGTCCTGTATTTGTGCCGCTATCTTCGGCTCTGTCGCGGAAAGGAAGCCCTGAAAGGCGTCCGGGAAGATAAAGCGTTTCTCGCCCGTCTCGAAGCGGACGGTGATATAGGTTTCGTCAAAAGCCGTGACCCTGCCCTTGCCGAATGCCTTGTGTGTGACCTCTTGCTGAAGCAAATCCATGTTTTTTTACAGTCCTCTCAAATATGTACCACGCCGTTCGGCTCGCCTTAACCTGCCAAAAATTCCGTGGCACAGCCCCTCGCATCGGTGTATTTATTAATACCATTATGGCCTGAATTCCTTGTAATGGCAAGGGTTTTCGGTTTGCCTCCCAAAAGAAGGGGAGATTCCGCCTCCGCCATCGCCCTCGGAGGTGGAAAAGATTTCCGCAAAAGCGGTCGAAAACATTTACTTCCCACTCTGTTTGTCATATAATTAAATGTAATTAGCCTTATATCAACAATCGGCGATTCGGGCAAAAAACCGGGCTGCCGCAGTTCACAATTACGAAAGGTGAAAACTTATGAAAAAAACAGGCTTGCTTCGTATATTGGCGGCGTTCACGGCACTGCTGCTGCTCTCCGGCTGCGGAAGCAGCGGACTGCCCGAGGGCGTCTCGCTTGACCCCAAAAAACCCGTCTCCCTGCGGCTCTGGCACTACTACAACGGCCCGCAGAAGCAGGCGCTTGACGACATGGTTGCGGAATTTAACGACACCGTCGGCAGCGAAAAGGGCATCGTGGTGGAGGCATTCGGTCACGGCTCCATCGCGGACCTGACCGAGCAGGTTCTCGCCGCCGCCGAGAAAAAGGTCGGCGCGGAGGAAATTCCCGAGATTTTTTCCGCCTATGCCGACACCGCGCAGCAGCTTGACCGAATAGGCATAGTGGCGGATTTGGCTCAATATATGACGGCGGAGGAGCTTTCGGAATATATGCCGGGCTACATAGCCGAGGGCGAGCTTGGCACGCAGGGCAGCTTCAAAATTTTCCCCGTGGCAAAGTCCACGGAGATTATGATGCTTAACAAAACCGACTGGGAGCCGTTTGCGGAAGCCACGGGGGCGACGCTCGAACAGCTCTCCACAATGGAAGGCCTTGCAGAGGTCGCGCGCTCCTACTACAGCTGGACGGACGCCAAAACTCCCGCGCCGGACGACGGCAAATCGTTTTGGGGCCGCGACGCGATGGCAAACTATTTCATCGTCGGCTGCAAGCAGTTGGGCGTGGAGATTTTCTCCGTCAATGACGGCGAGGTCACCTTCAATACCGACAAAGAAGTCCTGCGCAGGCTTTGGGATAACTACTACGTCCCCTCCATCAACGGCTGGTTCGGCGCCTATGGGCGTTTCCGCTCGGACGACGCCAAGACGGGCGATATCTTAGCGCTTGTCTGCTCCAGCAGCGGCACGGCCTATTTCCCCGACCGCGTGACGGTGAGCGACACCGAGAGCTACCCGATTGAGAGCATCGCCCTGCCCGCACCGATGTTTGAGGGCGGCGAAAAAGTCGCCGTGCAGCAGGGTGCCGGCATGGTCGTCACCAAGACTGACCCGACGCACGAGTATGCCGCGAGCATCTTCCTCAAATGGTTCACGGAGACGGAGCGCAACATCGGCTTTTCCGTCGCCACGGGCTATCTGCCCGTGAAGGTCGACGCAAACGACCTCACAAAAATAGAAGCGACCGCCAAGACCATGGGCGAAGACGAGGCATTCCAAAAAATGCTGATGGGCATCCCCGTCTCCATCGCCACCGTCAAGGAGAACGAGCTTTACACCAATCAGGCATTCCAAAACGGCTCAAAGGCGCGAAATGTCCTCGAGCATTCACTCAGCGATTTTCTTGCGGCAGACATTGAAGCCGTCAAGGCGCTTGTGGATGGCGGCATGTCGCGCGCGGAGGCAATTGCCGAATTTACCACAGACCAAAACTTTGAGACTTGGTACGGGGGATTTACGGCGGCATTGCAGGCTTCAATTGCATAGCAGCCGATAACATCCCGCACTGCGGGTTGCGGAAGGAATGGCCATGAAAACGAAAAACAACCTACGACAGCCCAAAAAATCAATCCTGACCAAGATGCTTGTCTCGATGCTGCTGTCTCTCCTGCTCATGTTCGCGCTGCTCTCCGGCACCATCTTTTTCGGGGGCGTGACACGGCAGCTCCGCACAAACGCATTCGACATTTTTGGCGAGCGTGTTTCCGGCAGGCGCGATAACCTTAACGGCGAGATGCTTCAGCGTTGGACGAATTTAGGCGAATCCGTACAGGATATAAATAAACAGGCGGCGAGGCTTGTGGCGAAAAACAGCGCCGATTATTCCGATTTTACGGCGGCGTCGCCTCTCTCCCGCGAGCTGATAGAGGCAGTCAGCGAGCGCCTCATATATCAGCTTCGCCGCAGCACGGCTACGGGCGTTTTCCTCATTCTGAACGGCGACGATACGGGCACCGAGCCGACGGACGCGCAGATACAGCAGAGGGCGGGGCTATATATTCGCGACTATGACCCCGACACCAGCCCGGCGGACGACTCCGACCTGATGCTGGAGCGGGCGCCCATGGCGTTTGTCAAAAAGCACGACATTACCCTCGACACCTATTGGCAGCCCATCTTCACCTTTGACGCAGAGGACAACAACAGCTTCTTCTACAAGCCGTATCAGGCGGCGCAGGCGGCACCCGGGGCGGAGGCGGAAAACCTCGGCTACTGGGACGTGCCGAGCGATGAGGAATCCGACGGCTCGCCCGTCATCACCTACTCGCTGCCGCTTTTGGCGAAGGACGGCAGACCCTACGGCGTTTTCGGCGTGGAATTTACCCTCGACTATGTGGCAAAGAAGCTGCCGTATACCGAGATAAACGGAAACGTTGAGGGCAGCTATGTTTTGGCAAAAAAGAACGTCGGCGCGGACGAATTTCAAAAAATTCTCTCCACCGGCCCGTATTTCAAGAACGTGTTCGGCTCCGAATGCGAAACGCTGGGCGTTTCGGACGCTCCCGTTTACGGGGACTGCTATGAGTTTTTTCAGGAGAGCCGCGATAAGGTCTACGGCTGCATCCAATATCTTGAGCTGTACAACAGCAATACCCCCTTTGAAAACGAACAATGGGCGCTTATCGGCATGATTCAGGACGGCAATCTGCTGGCGCTCTACCACAGCGTCATCCTGTTTCTCGTTCTGTCGCTGATTATCGCGTTTTCCATCGGCGTTGTCAGCGTCGCGCTCAACAGCGCGCGCCTGACGCGCCCCATCAAGCAGCTTGCCAAAAAAGTCCGCGAGAGCGACCCCAACCGCCCCGTCCTGCTCGGCGAGATAAACATGAGCGAGATTGACGAGCTGTCCGCCTCTATCGAGACGCTCAGCCGCAGCGTCGCGGAGTCATATTCGACCCTCTCAAAAATCATGGAGCTGGCGGGCTACAGAGTCGGCGCTTTTGAATATTCGCCCACCGGCAGGGAGGTGCGCTACACGGACGCGTTTTTCCGCGTTTTGGGTCTTCCCCTGCCGACCTCGGATCGCGGTGTGCTCCCAATTGATGAATTCAAAACGCTCATGCAGCCCATCTCCGACTGCCCGTCGGAGCGGCAGGAGGGCAGCGAGGTCTACAAGCTCCGCGAGGGCGGGCGGGACGTGTGGGTGCGCATACAGGTCGTGGAGAACGCCGAGAAGACGCTCGGCGTCGTGAGCGACGTTACGGCGGAGGTTTTGCAGCGCAAGCAGCTTGAGTATGAGCGCGATTACGATTCTCTCACCATGCTCCAAAACCGCAGAGCCTTCCACGCGCACGTCGCCGAGCTCCTTGACAGCGGCGAGGTTCGCATTGCCGCCATGATAATGATGGACCTCGACAACCTCAAGTACATGAACGACACCTACGGCCACGACGTCGGCGACGCATATCTCCGCCGCACGGCGGAGGTTCTGCGTCGGCACACGAGCGAGAATGTCCTGACGGCAAGAATGTCGGGCGACGAATTTTATGTCTTTATCCTCGGCACAGACCGCGCGGAAATCGAAAAGCACATCGCCGATATCAGGCAGGAATTGAGCACGGCGCATATGAAGCTGCCGGACGGCACAGTGACGCGGGTGCGCGTCTCTGCGGGCGTCGCGTGGTATCCCAAGGATTCGGACGCGTTTTCGCAGCTCGTCCGCTATGCGGACTTTGCCATGTATCGCGTGAAGCACACCACAAAGGGGCGCTTTTCCGACTTCAATCAGGACAACTATGACCGCGAGAGCTTCCTGCTCAACAACAAGGAGGAGCTGAATCACCTTATTGACGACAGCATGGTGCGCTATGATTTTCAGGCGATTGTGGACGCGCGGGACGGCTCGGTCTTCGCCTATGAGGCACTGATGCGCCCGACCTCGCCGCTTTTCCCGACGCCGCTGGACGTTTTGGCGATGGCGCACTCCCAGTCAAAGCTCTACGAAATCGAGCGGCTGACCATATTCAAGGCGCTCGAGGCGTTTTCCGCGCGCAGTTCGGAGAATGCCGCGGAAAAGCTGTTTTTAAATTCCATACCGAATCAAATACTCTCCGGCGCAGACCTCGCCTTGGTCGAGAGCACCTATAGCGCCTATCTCTCCCGCATCGTGGTGGAGCTGACGGAGGAGGAAAAGCCGGATGCGCACCTCACCCGCGCGAAGAATTCCATCATTCACGACTGGCACGGGCAGATTGCGCTCGACGACTTCGGCGCGGGCTACAACGGCGAGGCCGCTCTCCTGTCTGTTTCGCCGGACTACATCAAAATCGACAAGACCATCGTGCGCAACCTCGACCGTGACGGCAACCGCCGTCAGCTTGTGGAGAACATCATGGACTACGCCAGGCGCTACAGCATCTCCGTTATCGCCGAGGGCGTCGAGACGGGAGAGGAGCTTCAAACCCTGCTCGCCTGCGGTGTGCATTATTTGCAGGGCTACTATCTCGCCTACCCGAACGGCGAGCTGCTGCAAGTCCCGGAAAACATCCGACGGGAGATTTGCGATTTTTATCTCTCCGACGGGAATACTTCAAAATGATAGATGTTCAGGTGTAATTTGCATTTCATGTCACATATCCTGCATTTCGCGACGAATTGAAATTTTTCTAATAGGAAAATGATATAATCGCTTTATGGGAAGGTATCGTCTTAGTGATACACCGTGTGGTCTGGAGGAATTACCTTGAACAAGAAAAAAGTGCAGGGAATAATCGGGATTACCGACGAGGGGCGACCAATTGTTGTTGCAGACTATCAGTGCGTCTACTTCAGCAGACAGTCCGAGTGCCTGACCGGCGTACAGGAATGCTGGTACTGCAAATATGCGGATTTTCGCAAGACTTGCGACATTAACCTGCGGCAGAGCGTCTGCCGCTGCCCGAAAAACCAAATGAACGTGGTTTCGGGCGGGAAAAACGAAATGCTGCCCTCGCCGCTGATTGAAAAATTTGTATCCAACATCAAGGGCGGCGTCATCACCTGCATTTATGACGAGAAAACCGGCAGCTCAAAGGCCGTCTACATCAACGAGGGCTGGACGGAAATTACGGGCTACACGCTCGAGGCCTTAGAGCGCGAGGTGGGCGGCAATCCGCAGGCGCTCGTCTATCCCGCCGATAAGCAGTCGGCGGAAGCCAAGTATACCGAGCAGCTCAAGCGCGGCAGCGAATACACGTTGCTCTACCGCGTCATCCGCAAGGACGGCAACACCATTTGGGTAATCGACCGCGGCGTTGTGAGCGTAATGCCAAACGGCGAGATTCAAAACCAAAGCATCGTCACCGAGGTGACGGAGATAAAAGAGCAGGAGGAGCGCCTGCAGCGCTTGGCGCAGCTCGATTTGCTCACCAGCCTCTACAACAAAGTCACCTTCATCCAGCAGGCACGGATAATTTTGGCGCGGCAGCACGAAAAGCTCCACGCGCTGATAGTCTTGGATGTTGACGACTTCAAAAAAGTGAATGACAGCATGGGCCACGCCTATGGCGACAAGGTCCTCGAATCTGTCGGCGACTGCCTGAAGACTCTGTTCCGCAACCGCGACGTGCTCGGCAGAGGCGGCGGAGACGAATTTGTGATTCTCATGACGGATATTCCCGATCGGGCGACGCTCGAGCGGAAGGCCGCCGATATTTGCGAGACAATGCACAGCATCAAAATTGACGGCGGGAGGCGCTTTGTCTCCGTCAGCGTCGGCGTAGCTGTTTCCGAAGAAGGAAAAAGCTATGAGCAGCTGTTCGAGCAGGCGGACGCCGCCATGTATAGGGCGAAAAACGACGGAAAAGACCGATACGCTTTTTTTGACGACTGTCCTTAAACGAAATCTGCGCGGGCATAGCCGCGAAATCGTCGGCAACACAAAACATGGAGGAAAAAAATATGACAGCACTTATTGTAATTGGGGTACTTCTTGTTATACTCATCGTTTGGCTTATGTCCACTCAGCGCAGACTGGTGACGCTGGACGAGAACATCAATAACGCCATGAGCCAAATAGGCGTTCAGCTCTCCTCGCGCTTTGACGCGCTCGCGGCACTGCTCGACCTCACAAAGGGCTACGCCGCGCACGAGAGCGAAACTCTCATCGAAACCATAAAAAGCCGCCGCAGCGTCATCACCGCGAAATCCTCGCCGGACGAGGTGGAGAGACAGGAAAACATAATCTCCGAGGCTCTCGGCAAAATCGCCATGGTCTCCGAGCAATACCCGGAGCTGAAGGCAAACGAGAGCTACAACAAGACCATGGACTCCGTGAACAGCTACGAGAACATGGTTCGCACAAGCCGCCTCATCTACAACGACAGCGTGACGAAGCTCAACCGCGATATCCGCATGTTCCCCGTCTCCCTGATTGCGGGAATGCTACATTTTTCCCCGCGGGAATATTTGCAGGAGCAGGCCGAGAAGACCGATATGCCGAGCATGAAATGAGGCGCCCGATGAAAAAAACCGCAGTGCTTGCCCTGCTGCTTTTCTGCGTGCTCGCTCTGCCTGCCCATGCCGATAACAGTGTCGATACCATAGATATCAGTGCGAGCATCTGCGAGGACGGCTCCATGTATGTCACGCAGGTATGGCAGGGCAGCTTCGACGAGGGCACCGAAAACTATATCCCCATGAATGCGCCCGACTATCTCACCATCACAGAGCTGTCGGTGTCCGACAAAAACGGCCTCTACGAGACGGTTCAGGGCTGGGATATCGACTGGAGCTTCGAGCAAAAAGCAAACCGCTGCGGAATAAACTACACGGATTCCGGCTACGAGATTTGCTTCGGCATCAGCGAATACGGCCAAAACAGCTACACCATCGAATATAAGCTCGATAACGTCCTCGCCGCCTACACGGATATGGACGGCGTGAATTTCCGCTTCGTGAACGACGACATGAATACAGCTCCGACCGATGTGCGCCTCGAGCTGCGCCTTGCCGACGGCAGACCAATCACCGACGAAATCGCCGACATATGGGCATTCGGCTTCGAGGGACAGGCGGAATTTTTTGACGGCGCAATCAGAGCCTACAGCACCTCTCCGATTACGGAGCAAAACCATGTGACCCTGCTCCTTGGCATGCAAAAGGGCGTCATAGACCCGGCTCGAGCCGTTGACGGCAGCTTTGAGAGCGTGAAGCAGGCGGCGTTTGACGGCAGTGACTATGAGAGCGAAGGCTCCGTGCTCACCGCTGTTTTGGTCATTGCGGGCGTTGTCCTTTTCCTGCTCGCGGCGCTTATCCTTGCAGTTGTCCTGAGCGCGAGAGGCAAGCGAAAAAGGCTTGAAAAGCTCTCTGCGGAGTTTGAATATTTCAGAGAAATCCCCAACGGCGGCAACATCAATGCCACCTATGAGCTTGGAATGCTGTTCGAGGTCTGCGAGGAGGGGGCAATCCTCGCGGCGGGAATGCTGCATTTAGTCGAGCTGAACTGCCTTGAGCCGCTCAGCGAGGAGGAGGTCGGCTTCTTTGGCAAGACCAAGGAGACGATAAGCCTTCGCCTGCTCCCCGCCAAGCGTGGCGCGATGGGCGAGTATGACGAGCGCCTCTACCGCGTCCTCGAGAGCGCGGCGGGCGGGGACGGCATACTTCAGGCGAGAGAGCTTAATGACTTTGCAGAGGTTGACGACGAGCTTATCAGAGAATATATCGACGACTGCCAAGCGGCGGGAGAGGCGTATCTCCGCCAAAAGCGTTGCTTCGAGCGCAGGAGCCTTCCCACAAAGCTCAAGCACCTCAGCGAGAGCGGCAGAAAAGAAATAGGAGAGCTTTTGGGCTTCAAAAAATATTTGGAGGATTTCTCGCTCATCGCCGAGCGCGGAGTCAAGGAGCTGCCGATTTGGCGGGAGCTTCTCACCTATGCCATGCTGTTCGGCATTGCCGACAAGGTCGCGGAGCAGCTCAAGGCGCTTTATCCCGAAATTTTGCCGGAGGTCGAGCGCTACGACCGCAGTGTGAGCGCGGTTTATTCCTATCAATATCTGCTGTACAACAGCATGAAAAATGCGGAGGCCGCGCGCAGCTCGGGCAGCGGCGGCAGCGCCTCCTTCGGCGGTGGCGGCGGCTCAATAGGCGGCGGCTCCGGCGGCGGCTCACGCTAACCCGCGCACGAAAACCCATATAAAACCAAAGGCAAGCCGTTGCGGTGACTGTGGTCGCCGCAGCGGCTTTCACTTGCGGGGCAAACGTGGTATGATAGGTGAAATTATGCTTTTGGGCGCAACATGCCGCCCGATATGACGACAGGAGAGCGAGACATGCGCCTTGCAAGTGACAAAACGGAAATATTAAAGGAATACTTCGGCTACGACGAATTCCGCAAGGGTCAGGAGGAGCTGATAGACGCCGTCCTGAACGGGCGTGACGTCCTCGGCGTGATGCCGACGGGCGCGGGCAAGTCGCTCTGCTACCAAATACCGGCACTGCTGTTTTCGGGGATAACTCTCGTGATTTCTCCGCTTATATCGCTCATGAAGGATCAGGTCAGCGCCCTGACGCACTCCGGCGCCGCCGCGGCATATATAAATTCCTCCCTCAGTGCGGAGCAGCTGACGGAGGTCTTCAGACGCGCAAACGCGGGGGAATACAAAATCATCTACGTCGCGCCCGAGCGGCTCGAGACAGGCCGCTTTGCGCGGCTCGCCGAAAATCGCGAAATATCCTTTATCGCCGTCGATGAGGCGCATTGCGTCTCCCAGTGGGGGCAGGATTTTCGCCCGAGCTACCTAAAAATCCCGGACTTTATCGCCACGCTGCCCTACCGCCCGGTCATCGGTGCCTATACCGCGACCGCGACGCAGGCGGTCAAGCTTGACGTCACGGATAAGCTCGGCCTAAGCTCACCGCTCTCGATTGCGACGGGCTTTGACCGCGAAAATTTGTTTTTCGACGTGATAAAGCCAAAGAATAAGCTGCAGGCCCTGCTGGCGCTCGTCGCCGAGCGGCGGGACAGCGGGGGCATCATCTATTGCTCCACACGCAGTGCCGTCGAGCGCGTCTGCGAGGAGCTGAACAAACGCGGCTGTGCCGCCGTCCGCTATCACGCGGGGCTTTCGGATGCGGAGCGGCGCGAAAATCAGGAGGCCTTCATCTGCGACAGCAGCCGCGTCATGGTCGCCACCAACGCCTTCGGCATGGGCATAGACAAATCCAATGTCGGCTATGTCATTCACTACAACATGCCCAAAAACCTTGAGAGCTACTATCAGGAGGCGGGCAGAGCCGGGCGCGACGGCACCCATGCAGACTGCATTCTTCTGTTCTCGGCGGCGGATATAAACACCGCGAAATTCCTCATCGAAAGCTCCGAGGAGAGCGAGGCGCAGACTGCGGAGGAGCAGGCGGAAAATCGCCGCCGCAACTATCAGCGCCTCGAGAGCATGGTGGAATATTGCAAGACGAACGGCTGCTACCGCAATTACATCCTGAATTATTTCGGCGAGAGCCGCGACGGAGCCTGCGGCAATTGCGGCAACTGCAAGGGTCAATTCACCGAGCGCGACATCACGACGGAGGCGAAAATGATTCTCTCCTGCATCGCGCGTGTGGGGCAGATGCTGCCCTACAGCATTGGCGCGAGCATGTATGTCATGATTCTGCGCGGCAGCAAGTCACAGCGCGTGGAGAGCATGGGCCTGACCGCGCTCACGACCTACGGCATCCTGCGCGACACGGACGCCGCGACGCTGGGGGCGTATATAGACAGGCTCTGCGCCGAGGGCTGTATCGCCTGCGAGGCGGGGAAGTATCCCACCCTGCGCCTCGGCGAGCACGCGGGCGAGGTGCTGTTCCGCGACAGAGCGGTAACTGTGCGGATAAAAAAATCCGACGCGCCGGAGCGACAAAAATCACGCTCTCGCGCCGTCCCGGACACGGCGTTGGGCGAGGGGTCGGACCTTCTCTCGGCGCTCAAGAGCCTGCGCGCGGCGCTCGCCCGCGCCGAGGGCGTGCCGGCGTATATCGTCTTCACGAACGCCGCGCTCGAGGACATGGCAAACAGAGCGCCCCGCACAATGTCGGAATTCATGCAGGTATCCGGCGTCGGCGAAAAGAAAGCCGCCCGCTACGGCCAACAATTCTTAGCCGCCATAAACGATTACTCACCCGATTAAACGCGGGGAAAAGCTTAAACCCGGGGGCGAAAGCCCCCGGGTTATTTAAAATTCCCGGCAGCATGATTCTGCCGGCTCAAAAGTCCGGGGCGCTTTTTCGCAAGGAACCGATTTGCTTGGACTTCCCGGTGGGGGAATTTCTGTAAGTCAAGTCGCCGCCATATTCCCAAGCAAAGGCGGGAGATGGATTGCTGTCCGCTGTGATATGGGCCGGCGGGGATGATGCCTGATTTTGCTTCCGCGATGGACACACCTTAACCGCTCCATCATTTTAATTTTGAAAAAATCTCTTTCCATGCAACCAAACGCGGCACTTTGTCGTGTATACTTGTAGGAGCGAAAAAACATGATTGAGGTGAAACCTTGGAGGATACTGAGATTATTGCGCTGTACGAAATGCGCAATGAAAACGCTCTGGTGCAGACGGGGCAGAAATATACCGCATACTGTATGCATATCTCGATGAACATTTTGGGAAACAGAGAGGATGCCGAGGAATGCGTCAACGACGCATATCTTCATGCATGGAACGCCATTCCGCCGGAGCATCCGCGGATGCTCTCCACTTACTTGGGACGGCTTACCCGCAATGTCTCCATCGACCGCTACAAGCTGCAAACAGCGCAAAAACGGGGCGGAGGAACCATGGAACTTCTCCTTTCCGAGCTGGAGGATTGCATTCCGGATACCTGTTCGGTGGAGGATGCGGCAGAAAACCGCGAAATTACCGCACTCATAGAAGCCTTCCTCAAAGCCTCAGCCTACGAAAAAAGAGTGACCTTTGTGCGGCGTTATTTTTACGGAGATTCAGTCCGCGAAGTGGCACAGCATTTTGGCTGGAGCGAGGGCAAGGTCAAATCGCTCCTGTTTTATACCCGAAAAGAGCTGAGAAATTATCTCGAACGAGAGGAGGCACCACTATGACGAGTGAAAATCTGCTCCATGCCATTGGCGAGCTGGATGACGCACTGCTTTTGGAGGCTTGCCGGCCTGTGAAAAAAAATAGGCACATCCGACTGCAAATTGGCGCGTTGGCGGCCTGTCTGACGCTTGTGTGCTTTGTGGGATACCGCTATTTGAATCAACCCGTCACGCTGCCGGGAAATTCCGGCGTAACAGTGGCAAATCCCACAGAAACACAAACGACTGTAACGGAACTCTCCGAGGCGCTCGGCTTTGAAGTGCGGCTGCCCACAAAGCTGCCGGAGGGCTATCAGGCGGAAGCTTACACTGCCTTGGCGGGTGCGTTGGCGGAGATACACTATACGGATGGAACCCACAGCCTGACCTACCGCATGGCGCATTTGGAGGAGGACATCAGCGGCGACTTCACAGCCCACAAGGCTGAAACAATGCTGACGGCTGGGACTCTATCAATTACCGCGAAGGGCGATGGCGCAAGCATTTTTACGGCAGTTTGGCAATCGGATGGCTATTCATTTTCCTTGGTATCCGAAGAAGGGCTTTCGGAAGAGGCTCTGTTGGCGGTAATTCAATCAATCAATTTGGAGGAATAAATGATGAAACGAACAAAAAAACTACTGTCCGCAGCGCTGGCATTGGCGCTGACATTCGCACTGGGCGTACCCGCACTTGCACAATCCCAGACCATCGCCGCACCCACCGTGGTGCTGGAAAAAACGCTTCTTAACGGAAAAGAACTGGCTACAGGTTCCGTTTCCGCGCAGATGGAGGGAGAAATCCTAATGCTGCCGGTACGGCAGGTTGCAGAGGCTCTGGGCTTTACCGTGACATGGATTCCCGCCGACAAAGGCGTGGAGCTTAACGACGGCATCGTGAAAACAAAGATTTATATAGGCAGTGACAGCTATTACATGGCAAGCGCAACTGCAATCGGAATGTCCCGTCCCGATTCTTTGGGTGCAGCACCTGTGCTGGCGGATGGAAAAACCTATGTGCCGGCCGCACTGTTCACACTGCTCTATGGCAAGGATTCTGCTGTAGCTGTGGAGGACCAAACGCTGAAAATCACCCGAGGTGACCACCTTTTAAAATCCACAATCAAGGAAACCCGTGTGGATGGCGTCTCCGTAAACATTGTCCCCTTCACCGTCTGCTTTGACGGCAAAAACAAGCTGGTACCCATGGAGACCCTTGCGGAGCTGCTCTCCTTCGAGGTGACGGCGGTAAAAGAGGAAAATGCCTATCAGCTCGATAACGGAACGGCGAAAACGACCATTTATATGGACGTTGACAGCTACTTTAAGGCCAGCAGCAAGGCGATTGGCATGACCTGCCCTGTACAGCTTGGCTCAGCACCCGTCACAATCGGAGAGACTGTCTATGTGCCGGCGGCGCTGTTCGACCTGCTGTGCGGCGAAGGGACAATAACCCTTGACGACGTCACCATGCTGGTGAAAACAAAGTAAAAAAGCTTCGCGCATACAGAAAACCGCACCCCAATTGTTAGACAGTACGATACAAATAACAATTGGGGTGTATTTCTATCCGAAAGGGAAAGTCAAAAACTTAGTGCACGGGAGAATTCAATAAGCAAGCTGTCACGGATGTTCACATCAGTGTTTCGGACAAAACAAAAAAACGGGAGACGCTCTCCGGTAAAGGAAAGCATCTCCTGTGAAGCCCCGGCATTGCCGGGAATTTTGTTGTGCGGAATTGCGCGGAAAAGTCTGTTAACGCTTGGAGAACTGGGGGGCGCGGCGGGCGGCTTTGAGGCCGTATTTTTTGCGCTCTTTCATTCTCGGGTCGCGGGTTAGGAAACCGGCGGCCTTGAGGGCGGGGCGATATGCGGCGTCCACAGAGAGGAGCGCGCGAGAGATGCCGTGGCGGATGGCGCCGGCCTGGCCGGTCACACCGCCGCCGGTGACGGTGGCTTCGATGTCGACCTTGTCGACGTTGCCGGTGGTGACGAGCGGCTGACGGACAATGAGCTTCAGGGTCTCAAGACCGAAGTAGTTGTCGATGTCGCGGCCGTTTATTGTGATGCTGCCGGTGCCGCCGGGAAAGAGATGTACGCGGGCCACGGAAGATTTCCGACGGCCTGTTCCGTACATATAAGTCTTCTTGCTCTTATAAGTAGCCATTTTTCAAATCCTCCTTAGCGAGCCCAAAGTTCGGGCTTCTGGGCGGCGTGTGTGTGCTCTGCGCCGCGGAAAACGCGAAGACGCTCGAGCTGCCAGTTTGCGATGGTGTTCTTCTGGAGCATTCCCTTGACGGCAAGCTTCATTGCAAACTCGGGCTTGGTTGCCATGAGTCTGTCATAGCGGGTCTCGTGGAGTCCGCCGGGATAGCCGGAGTGGGTGCGATAGAATTTCTGTTCGAGCTTCTTGCCGGTCAGGACGGCCTTTTCGGCGTTGATGACAATGACGAAGTCGCCACAGTCGACGTGAGGGGTATAGTCGACCCTGAGCTTGCCGCGCAGCAGGTCGGCCGCGAGAGCCGCAGTCTTGCCGAGAGGCTTGCCGGCGGCGTCAAGGATGTACCATTTGCGCTCGACGGTTTCCTTGGTTACCATAGTCGTGGACATGTTTCTGCCTCCATATCTGATATAAATGTTTTGACATTTGGTTGACACGCCATTAGAATACCCAATGGACGCGCCATACATTTATAGCACATGGGTTTTCACATGTCAACAACATTTTCTTTTATCTCACAGATACCTCGAAAATGCTCCTGTTTTCTCCTGTATGCTCGCGTTTACTCGATTCCTATATTTAATTTTCGGAGGCGGCAATGGAGCTGAACAGATTTACGGGCTATGTCCGCCGCTGTGCGGATGATTACGGAATGCTAAGCCCGGGCGACCGCGTGGCTGTCGGCGTTTCCGGCGGGAAGGACAGCATGGCGCTGCTTGCGGCGCTCGGCTATCTGCGCCGCTATCACCCCTCGCGCTTCGAGCTTCGGGCAATCACGATAGACATGGGCTTTGAGGGCATGGACTTCGCGGAGGTCGGGCGTCTCTGCGCGGACATGGAGGTACCCTACACCATCGTCAAAACCGACATACGCGAGGTGGTCTTTGACATACGCAAAGAGGAAAACCCCTGCTCGCTCTGCTCCAAAATGCGGCGCGGCGCACTGAATGACGCGATAAAGTCGCTCGGCTGCAACAAGCTCGCCCTCGGTCACCACTTTGACGACGCGGTGGAAACTTTTTTGATGTCGCTCGTGTTCGAGGGGCGGCTGAGCTGCTTCAAGCCCGTGACGCACATGTCGCGCGCGGAGGTGACGCAGATACGCCCGCTGCTCTATCTTGGGGAGGAGAGCATCCGCGACACGGTGGCGGAGCTTTCGCTGCCGCTCGTGCCGACAACCTGCCCGCAGGACAGAGAGAGCAAGCGCGCGGAGATAAAGGCGCTTGTCGCCGGATTGTCGGAGACGTACCCGGATTTAAAGCACAAAATATTCGGCGCAATGCAGCGCCTTCCTCTGAGCGGTTGGGGGATAAACGAAAAAACAGACGCGCAAGCGGGAGAAGGACAAAAATGAAAATACAGGCAATTGACGAATACAATGACGAGGGGCATCTGATTTTTGCGGACAACTATGTCGGCGCCTTTGCAAGGGGAAAAACTCGGCAGGAGGCCATGCAAAAGCTTGAGACGGAGGTTCGGCAATATGCGCAGTGGCGGGGAATCAAGCTCGACAAGCTCCCCTGCACCATCTCGCTCATACAGGAAAAGGTCAGCCAATTACAGATATGCGACGCGGACTCGGACGTTATTTTCGATAGCGAGCTGCCGCCGCTCACATGGGACGGCTACGACAGGCTGAAGTCCGTGGCGCTCAAATCCGCGAGCGATTTTTTGGCGATGTACCGCTCGATTCCCGATAAGACGGGGACGACCCTGACCCCGCGCGAGACTTTTTACGGCGTCACGCCGACAAGCGCGGACGAGATGTATGAGCACTGCAAGAATGTGAACGACTACTATTTCGGCGAAATCAAGGCTTCGGCGACGAATGAGCCGAACATATACATCTGCCGCCGCAAGGCGTTTGAGCTCTTGGAGGAGCAGTCGGATTTTTTGGATAATCGGGTGTTTGAGGGCAAGGGCAACGAGCAGTGGTCACTGCGAAAGGTCTGCCGCCGCTTCATCTGGCACGACCGCATCCACGCGAAGGCGATGTACAAAATGGCAATAAAGCTCTGCGGCGCAAGCTCCGTCGCCAACCCCTTCGGCTTCATCTCGTGGTGAATATATTAACCGACAAAAAGTAAAAAATAATGCAGGCATCAAATCCGATGTCTGCATTATTTTTAAGTATTAGGTCAGCGGCGCTTGTTGCGCTCCCAAATCAGCCAGAGGCCGTGGAGTAGAAGGTTTTCGTCACGCAGAATGTCGTGGCGGCAATAGGGGATGACCTTGGACGCGAGTCCGCCGGTGGCGACGACAAAGGTCGGGGAGCCAAGCTCCTGCTCCATGCGGTCTATCATGCCGTCGATTGCGGCGGCTGTGCCGAAGACGGCACCGGACTGCATACAGTCGATGGTGTTGGAGCAAATGCATTTTTTTGGTGGGTCGAGGGGGATGTGCGGCAGGAGCGAGGCTCCGCCGACAAGCGCGTCCATCGCGACGCCGGGGCCGGGCATGATGGCTCCGCCAAGGACGCGGGCGTTCGGCCCGATTACGGTCATGGTGGTGGCTGTGCCCATGTCGATTATTATGAGCGGAGGCGCGTGAAGGTCAAGAGCCGCAACGGCTCCTGCGACGAGGTCTGCGCCAAGCTGTGAGGGGTCGTCGATGCCTATGTTCAGCCCTGTTTTTACGCCGGCTCCGACGATAAGGGCCTCGTGCCCGGTGACCATCAGAACGGCGGAGGCGAGCGAATCCGTGAGCTGGGGAACGACGGAGGAGATGATGGCGCCCTCAAGCTGGTCGGCGGCGACGCCGTTCAGGGCGAGGATGCGCTCGATGTTCACGGCATATTCAAATTCTGTCTTACGGCGATTTGATTCCATACGGGCAATACCGCATATCTCGCTGTTCTCAACGCAGCCGAGGACTACATTGGTGTTTCCGGCATCAACGGCAAGTATCATGTCAAGAGACTCCTTTTTTACCTACTTTGATTATCCTCGCGACGACAGGGGAGAGGACGGAGTTCACCAGAAGCTCGACGATGAAGTTCACACCGATGAGTCCGATGAAGATGTAGTAGACGACGTTGGCGGCACCTGCGCCGCTTGCCCACTCGACGAGGATGGGGTGATAGAGGGTCGCCATGGCGGTGCAGAAAATGCCGGTATTGACAACCGGGCTGACCACGGCGGCGGCTATGACGCCTATGAGGACGCGATTGCTGTCCTTTCCGGCGATGGCGCGATAGACAAGCCCTGCTGCGAGGCCCGCTGCGGCACCCTTGATGATGCAGAGCAGGGCGGTTGTGAGGGGGCTTGCGTTCCAGAGGATTGCGCCGCCGGCATCAGCGCCTATCATACAGGCGATGAGGACGACCACGCCGAAGACTCCTCCGAGCCATGCTCCGGCCTTGGGCCCATAGAGAGCCGCGCCGACAACGATGGGCGTCAGCGCCAGGGTGATGGTGAAGGGCTTCATGGGCAGGAATGTTGCAACAAGTTGCAAAACGACGACCAGAGCCGTAAATAGGGATATACCCACAAGGCGTCTGGTCTTTTCTGTGCTGCTGGACATATTAAATTACCTCCCGCTGCTGTTCCGGTTAAGCCGGATATAGCGCGGTTATTATTATACATATGCTCCGATAATATTTCAATAGACATATGGTTGAAAAGGAAAGCACAAATTATGTGAAATATTACACAATTTTTGTAGAGAAGCAGTGCCAGCCTTCCTCGCAGAGGTGATTAATGACGGTAAAGCCTGCCGCCTCAAGTGCGGAGAGAACTTCGTCCTGCCGTCCCTCGATGATGCCGGAGCAGATAAAGACGCCGTTTTTGGACATGAACTCCCGTGCTAAGGGCGCAAGCGGGATGATTACGTCCGCGACGATGTTGGCAAGGACGATGTCGTAGCCCGAGCCGAGGGTCGCGCGCAGGGAGGCGTCCCGCAGAATATCGCCGGCATAGAGACGGAAGGAGGCCTCGCCGATGCCGTTCAGTCCCGCGTTTTCGAGAGCTACGTCGGGCGACTTGGGGTCAACGTCGCAGCCGGCGACATAGGCGCAGCCGAGCACGAGCGCGCCGATACCGAGTATGCCGCTGCCGCAGCCGAGGTCAAGGACGAATTTCTCGCGGGCGGCGGATTTTTCGAGCAGCTCGAGGCACATGCGCGTGGTGGGGTGGGAGCCTGTGCCAAAGGTGAGGCCGGGGTCGAGCCGCAGGGCGAGCCTGCCGTTTTGCGGCGTCTCCTCCCACTTGGGGACGATGACGAGCTTTTCGCCGATGTTGATGGGTTTATAGTATTGCTTCCATTTGTTTTCCCAATCCGCGTCATCCACGACGGAGGTTTCCGGCTCCGCGCCGACGCCCTCGGTGAATTTGGCGAGCGCCGCCTTGCCCTCCGCGTCGTCGGAGACGTAGAGCTTCACGCGGGAGACGCCCCTGTAGCGGAGCAGGAGGTCATCGTCAACATAGTCCCAATATTGGCGGTTTTCCTCAAGAAAGCGTTTGAAGTCAGACTCGTCCTCGATGACGAGGCCGTCCGCCCCAAGCTCCGTCAGCGTGAGGCAAAGGTCGTCGAGCTTCTCGGCGGTGGTTTTGTAGATAGCTTCTATCCAGCGCATAGCGGTTCCTTTCCTTAAACAATGCCCCGCCTTTTGGCGGGGCATTGTTTGAAACTTTTAGTCTATTTCGTCTGTAATGAGGCCGTAGCCGCCTTTTATTCGGCGGTAGACAACGGAAAAAGCGTCGTCATCGTCCTCGTTTTTGAATACGAAGAATTCATGCTCCAGCAGGTTCATCTGCAGGATTGCCTCCTCGACCGACATGGGTGCGATGAAAAATTTCTTGTTGCGCATGACCTTGAAAATTTCCTCGTCCTCGTCTCCGGAGGGGATGGGCTTGACCTCGCGTTCGAAGGCGCCGTCTCTCAGGCGTTTCTCAAGTCTGGTCTTGTTTTTGCGAATCTGGCGCTCTATGCCCGCCACGGCTGAGTCTAATGAGGCGTACATATCGCTGGTAAGCTCGCTCACGCGGTAGAACATGCCGTTGTTCTTGATGGTGACCTCCGCAAGAAAACGGCCGCGCTCTGTGCTGAAGGTTATAAAGGCCTCACTCTCGGCTTTGAACAGCCTGTCGATTTTGCCGATTTTTTTCTCGGCATAGGCGCGCAGGTCGTCAGAGGCCTCCATCTTCTTTTCAGTAAACGTGAACTTCATTGGTTTCAGCTCCTTCCGGCGTTATGGGTCTTACTGTTATAAGTATACCACAGTGCTGCGGGAAAAAGAAGAAATATTTGTAAACTTGCCGGGAAAATCAGGGGGCTTCGGCATAAATTTCGCACTTGGGCAGGGCGGCGCGCAGCTCGGTGAGCTGCTCGGGAGTCAGCTTGCTGCCGCCTATGTAGAGGGTGCGCAGAGAGGTGAGGGAATATAGGGGGGTGGCGTCCTCAATTGCGCAGCCGTCCAGCCCCAACTCGGTGAGATGGCTAAGCTCGGAGAGCGGCAAAAGGTCGGTCACGCCGGTGTATTCGAGCGAAAGCTCCGTGAGCGCCTTGCAGGAGGCGAGGGCGCTGATATCCTTCAGCTCGGTGTTGTAGCTGAGGTACAAATCCGCAAGTGCCGTGCAGCCCGAGAGCGCGCTTATATCGCTGACCTTGTTTTTGATGAGGTTAAGCACCTTCAGCTTGGTGTGTCCGCGCAGGGCGCCGATATCGGAAAGGCCGTTGCCGGCAAGCTCCAGCACCTCGATTGAGGAGACGGCATAGAGCGGCGCGATATCTGTTATGGTGTTGTTGTTCAGCAGCAGGGATTTGAGCGAGGCGAAGCGGGAGACGGGGGTGAGGTCCTTGACGCTCTTGCCGCTCGCATCCACGGAGGTGTCCGTGGACTTGTACTCGCCCGAGCCGAGCTTGATTTTGTAAATCAGGTCGGAGTGGGAGACGGTGCAGTCCGGGAGCTTGAGCTTCAGCGCATCCACTGCGTCGCCGTAGATATCGGGGTTATCCTCAAGGTTCAGCTCCTTGAGCTTTTTGAGGCCGGAGACGGCGGTGAGGTCGTTGTCGTCTATCCCGGTTTTTTTGAGGCCCAATTTTGTAAGCTCGGTGAGGTTCAAAAGCGGGCTGATGCTCTTGAGGTCGTTGCCGGAGAGATACAGCTCCGTGAGGGAGGTGAGGCCGGAGAGTGGCGTGATTTTGCTTATCTTGTTGTTGTCGGCGTCAAGGTAGGTAAGCCCCGTTATCGCCATGAGCGGCGTGAGGTCGGAGACGCTGTTCTTCCAGATTGACAGCCATTTCAGCTTGGGAAGCTGCATGAGCGGCGTGAGGTCGGTGATTTTGTTGTCCTTGAGGTTCAGCGTCTCGAGGTCAACGCATTTTGCGAGGACGGAGATGTCGCTGATGTTCTTGCCGGAGAGGTCAAGCGTCGTCACGTCGGACATGAACTTGACGCCGCCGAGCGTCAGCTCCTCCGCCTCGACTATGGCGGTCTCGGAGAAAACGCTGCAATCGGGCAGGGATTTTTTAAGCTCTTCGAGCTTCGTCTCGGTAATCTCAATGCCCTTGATGTTCAGGGTGGTGAGAGAGGAGAGCGTGCGCAGGGGGGAGAAATCCTCCACGGGGTTATCGTTGAGGTAGAGCGTGCGCAGCGCGGTCATGCCGGAGAGGGGGGCGAGGTCTTTTATCTCGTTGCCGCTCAGGATGAGGGAGGTGAGCTGCACGAGGCCGGAGAGGGCATTGATGTCCCGCAGTCCGCAATTTTCGAGGCTCAGGCTTTTAAGCTCGGCGAGGGCGGCGATTTTTTCCAAATCCTCCGCACTGACGGGCTTGTCGCGCAGGGCGATGGAATCGGTGTCCGCGGGGAATTTCTGCCCCGCAATCTCCAAATCCTCCGAGGGCGCGGGCGGCTCGCCCTGTTCATATTCCGCAAGCAGGGCCTCTGCCTCGCTGCTGTCATTTTTGCGCAGCCATTCCTGCAGGGTGCGCGCGGCGGCGGGATAGTCGCCTGCGGCGGCATAGGTCTTCGCGAGCAGCAGACGGCATTCCTCGGTGTCCCTTGCCTCCGCCGCCGTTTTGAGCGAGGTTATGGCGGCGGTATAGTCGCCGTCGATATAGTAGGACATGGCGTTGCCGTAATTTGCGTCATAGCTGCGCTTGTCCGCGAGCCTGCCGAACAGCAGGACGGCGGTAATAATGACCGCGAGCGCCGTCAGCGCGATTACGACGAGGAGAATCAGGGATTTTTTGGAGAATTTCGATTTTGTTTTCGTGTTGGATTTTGTTTTTGTGTTGGAGCTTTTCATTTTAAATTCACGGCCTTTCAGAACGCCCAATTGCCGTCCTTGAATATCTGTATGCTCTTGCCGTCCTCGGTAATGCCGACGACGGAGAGGTCCGCGGTGCCTATCATGAAATCCTCGTGCATCATGGAGTCGTTGACGCCCTTTTCGCGGCATTCCTCGAGCGTGTAGCTCTCAAAATTTTTGAGGCAGTTCGAGAAGCCGGCACCGAGCGCAAGATGGCAGGCGGCGTTTTCGTCGAACAGGGTGTTGTAGAACATTATGCCGGAGTTGCGGATGGGGCTGTCATAGGGGACGAGCGCGCATTCGCCGAGCATCGAGGCGCCGTCGTCCATGGCGATGAGGGTTTTGAGGGCTTCCTCGTTTTTCTCGGCGTGAACCTCGACAGCGCGGCCGTTTTCGAAGCGGATGGAAAAATTCTCGATGAGCTGACCGCGGAAGGCGAAGGGGCGGGAGGAATGGACTATGCCGTCCGCACTGCCGCGCATGGGGGTGACAAAGACCTCCTCCGAGGGGATATTGGGGTTGTAGATGACGCCGGAGCCGAGCGCGGCCTCGGAGCCGCCAAGAAAGAGCGCGTCGGGGATGAGGCCGACGGTGAGGGCGGTGCCGTTTGCGGCGGAATATTGAAGCTTTGCGAGGCGGAGGGAGTTGAGGTAGTCGCAGCGGGTTTTGAGGTCGGCGTTGTGCTCGCGCCATGCCTCGATGGGGTCTCCGTCCGCGCGGGAGGTATAGAGGATTGCCTCCCAAAGCTTTTCCATGGCGCGGCCCTTGGGCAGCTCGGGAAAGACCTTTCTTGCCCATTTCTCGCCGGGGACGGCGGCGATGCACCACTGATATTTGTTTTCCATGGAGTCGCGGATGGGCTTTATGACCTTATATCTTGATTGCAGCGCCTTGGCGCGCTTCTCCTGATTTATGCCGGCGAGGCCGTCGGGGTCGTCGGACTCGAGGTAAATCATGGCGGGGAGCGTCTCGGCTCTGAAGCGCAGACGCGCCTCCTCCCAAGCGGGGACTTCGCTGAGGGTTTTGAGCTTTTGGTAGCGCGTATTGAGCTTGGTAAGAGGCTGGAAGTCCCAGTCCACGGAGACCTCGGCGGCTCCGGCCCTGTAGCATTCCTCCACCAAGGTTTTGACAAATTCGGGCTGCTCGAGGCCGGAGCGGATAACGACAGCCTGTCCCTTTTGAACATTCGCGCCCACGCGAACTATAAGGGAGGCGTATTGTTTCAGTGTGGTTTTCTTCATAATATCTGATATCTCCTTTTGTCTAATGTATAACTTTGTTGATAAAGCAGGGGCTTTATGTTATTATAACATGGTTTGAAATAATTTCATCAAGCAATTGTAAAATCTCCGCAGAAGCCATCTGCGGGAAAAGGAGACAGAAATGAATAACAGCGAAAAGACAATGGACAAAATAGTCGCGCTCTGCAAAAACAGGGGCTTCGTCTTCGCGGGCAGCGAAATCTACGGAGGCTTGGCAAACTCCTGGGACTACGGCCCCCTTGGCGTGCTCATGAAAAACAACGTCAAGCAGGCGTGGTGGAAGAAATTCGTTCAGGAATGCCCCTATAACGTCGGTATCGACGCAGGCATCCTCATGAACCCGAGAGTCTGGGAGGCGTCGGGCCATGTCACGAACTTCAACGACCCCCTCATCGACTGCAAGGGCTGCAAGCGCCGCTTCCGCGCCGATAAGCTCATCGAGGAATGGGCGCATGAAACCGGCGAGCAGGTGAACGTCGAGGGCATGGAGAACGACGAAATGGTCGCCTTCATCCGCGAAAAGAGCATCCCCTGCCCCGGCTGCGGCAAGTGCGACTTCTCCGATATAAAAAAATTCAACCTCATGTTCAAGACGCATCAGGGCGTCACCGCCGAGAGCGGCACGGACGTGTATCTCCGTCCGGAGACGGCTCAGGGCATATTCGTGGACTACAAAAGCGTCCTGCGTACCACCCGCAAGAAAATACCCTTCGGCATCTGCCAAGTCGGCAAGAGCTTCCGCAACGAGATAACGCCGGGCAACTTCACCTTCCGCATCCTCGAATTCGAACAGATGGAGCTGGAGTTTTTCTGTGAGCCGGGCACCGACCTCGAGTGGTTCAACTATTGGCGCAGCTACTGCCACGACTGGCTGCTCGGCCTCGGAATGGACGACAGCTGCCTGCGTCTGCGCGACCACGAGGCAGAGGAGCTGTCCTTCTACTCCAAAGCGACGACGGACTTCGAGTATTTGTTCCCCTTCGGCTGGGGCGAGCTCTGGGGCGTCGCCGACCGCACCAACTATGACCTCAGTCAGCACCAGCAGTTCTCGGGCGAGAACATGGTCTATAAAGAAGAAGGCATGGCAGAGGGCTATGTGCCCTACGTCATCGAGCCTTCCCTCGGCGCTGACCGCGCCATGCTCGCCTTCCTTGTGGACGCCTACGACGAGGAGGTCGTTGACCCCGCAAAGAACGACGTCCGCACAGTCCTGCGTCTGCATCCCGCCCTCGCCCCCTACAAATGCGCAATCCTGCCGCTCTCCAAGAAGGAAGTCCTTGCAGGCCCCGCCAAGGAACTGTACGGCGAGCTGTCCAAGCATTTCTTCTGCGACTACGACGAGACAGGCTCCATCGGCAAGCGCTATCGCCGTCAGGACGAGATTGGCACGCCCTTCTGCGTGACCCTCGACTTCGCCACGGTGGGCGACGACAAGACTCCCGCCGACGCCTGCGTGACAGTCCGCGAGCGTGACAGCATGGAGCAGGTCCGCATTCCCATGGCGGAGCTGAAGGCCTACTTGGCAGAAAAGCTGGCATACTGAATATGGAAGCAACCCTCGCGCCGACGAAGCGACGGCTGCCGAGACCCACAATTCCTCAAAGGGCGAGACTGCCGATAACGGCGGCGCTCGCCCTGCTGACGGGGCTTGGTCTCTCGCTCATAAGCATACTTATAACAACGCAGGGTCTGCACACAACTCTGTCATGGCTGACAGAAAAGACGGGGGCCGTTTTTGCCTGCGCCCTCTTTTTGGGACTTATCGTCATGCTTTTGGCGCTCGTCACAAGAAGCCTTTTTGCGGGCGGGCTGATTACCTCCCTTGTGCTTCTGTCGGCGGCGTTTGTAAACTATTTCAAGACCCTCATAACCTCCACGCCGCTCCAGCTCACCGACCTCGGTCTCATCGGCAAGGCGGGGGACATAGCGCGGCTGAACAGCTCCTCAATAACATTTTCGCGCAACAGTATTTTGGCGCTCGCTGCCGTGGCGCTTTGGCTTTTGCTGCTGCTATGGCTCTCAAAGCCGCTGCGGGTGTCATGGCGGGCAAGCCTCATAACGGCGCTCGCGCCGCTTTTGACCTTCCTGCTGCTTTTTGTCCCACACCGCATCGTCAATGCGTGGTGCTACGGGCCGATGGGCATAGCGACGGACACGAGCTACGGACAGGCGTATGTGAACGCGCATTGCGGCGTGCCGCTCGGTCTTTGGCGCGCGGCACTCGGCACGGACAGCGCGTTTGCGCTCTCCGAAAAGGACAGAGCCGCCGTCCTCGCGGACGCGCAGGGCTACATCGACGCCGTGCCTTCGGGCGGAGCGGGCGACAAAAAACCGAACGTCATCATGATACTCTCGGAGTCCTTTTTCGACGTGACCGCCCTGCCGGGCGTGACCTATGAGAGCGACCCGCTTGCGGATTTCCACGCGGCGGAGGACGTCGGCGTCTCCGGCAAATTCTACACGCGGACGCTGGGCTACGGCACCTGCAACATCGAGCTTGAGCTGCTGACGGGGATAAACAACCGCTTTCTCCCCTCGGACGAGATGCTTTGCTATTGGGAAGCCGACCGCTTCTCAAAGCTCGCCACGGTCCCCCGCGTTTTTGAGGAGAACGGCTACTATACCGCCTTCCTTCACACCTTTAACGACGGCATCTACAACCGTGCGCCGGTGTATGAACACCTCGGCTTCGACGACCTGTTTTTTTCCGCCGATTTTGCGGAGATTGACAAAAACGCCGCCGCAGCCCCCGATTATTGGGCGTACATGGAGGGCAAGATAGCCGGAGACTTCTATTCCGACGACTACATGGCGGAGCTTTTAATCGACCTCTACGAGCAAAAGCGTGAGGACAAGCCCGTTTTCCTCTACGGCGTCACCATGGAAAATCACACCCCCTATACGGCGGAAAAATACGACGGCTACGACTATCCCTTCACCGCCGACCTATCGCCGGCGAACACGGGCGTTCTGAACTCCGTGACGCAGGGCGCGGCGGATTCCTCCGCCATGCTGGGCAGGCTTGTTGACTATTTCACCGACTGCGGAGAACCGACAGTCATCATATTTTTCGGCGACCACAGGCCCGGGCTTCCGTTGCCGGAGGGCGGCACGCTCTATTCGGCGCTCGGCATGTGCTCCGAAAACAACGCGGAGTGGAGCCTTGAGCAGACCGCCGAGCTTTATTCCACAGACTACGTCATCTGGTCAAACGACGAAGCCCTCCTCCCCGGCGCGGCGGGGGACAAAAAGGACAGCTCCTGCGCCTTTCTCGGCCTCACGGCACTGCAAATCGCGGATATGCCGCTTGACCCCTATTGGCGCATGGCAGCCTCGGTGCAGGAGAGCTGCACGGCGTATTCCTGGCAATACGTTGTTTCCTCCGACGGGCGCGTGCTGCCCTCGGCGGGAGCTATCGGCAAAGAGGACGCGCGCAAGCTGAACGTCATGACCTGGCTCATGCGCGAGGCGCTGTCCGAGGACGGCGTCCCCGCGTTTTACAGCCTGAACTGAGAGGGCATATGGAAGAAAAGAAAATCGAAAATCCCGGAGCTCAGATAGTCCGCTGGCTGAAGCCGGGCGGCTGTATTTTAGTGCTCGTCCTCACGGCGGTGGCAATGTTTTTGATGTTCACCTCCGGCAGTAACCCGATAAAGGGCTATGAGCCGCCGCAAAGCTCCGAATATTACGCCCGACACTTAGACGAGCTGCAGACAGAGCTTGAGACAAACGTCTTCCCCAAGCTCTCCGGCATCGGCGCCTGCGAGGTGAGAGACGGCAGGCTCGCCGTGACCCTCACGGGGGCGGACTACGCCGTCCCGCGCTCGGCGATACTGCAATACTACGATCGTGCGCTTTTTGAATTTATTATACCTACGCAACCACAACAGAAAGAAAAATAAACAGGCAGGGTGATGTTATGAAACACGGATTTATAAAAGTCGCGGCGGCGGCGCCGGAGGTTCGCGTGGCGGACACGGCATATAACGCCGAACAGGTCATAAAATGCTTTGCGGAGGCGAAAGAAAAACACGTCAAGCTTCTTGTCTTCCCCGAGCTTTGCCTAACAGGCTCGACCTGCGGGGATTTGTTCTATCATAGAACCTTGTTGCAGGGCGCAATCTCCGCTCTGAACGATGTGGTCGAGGCGACCTCCGGGGTTGACATGCTCGTCTTTGTCGGCATGCCGCTCGACGTCGGCGGCAACCTCTACAGCGTCGCGGCGGCGGTCTATGGCGGCGACCTTCTTGGCTTTGTGCCGAGGACGGACGTGAGAGGCACGCACTTCGCCGTGCCGGACGGCAAGGTCGTGGAGGTGGACGTTCCGGGGCTTTATCCCGTCTGCTTCGCAACCGACCTCCTGTTTGACTGCGAGACGCTGCCCGGGCTGCTTGTTGCCGCCGAGCTTGGTTCGGACGGGGACATGCCCGTGCCGCCGGCCGTCAGGCACTGCGCCGCAGGCGCTGTGGTCATAGCCTCTCTGCGCTCCGCGCCCATGAGCGTCTATTCCGCACGCGACGCCAAGCGCGAGATTCAGACCGACAGCCGCAGGCTCTGCTGCGGATTTGTCTCCGCCGCCCCCGGCGTCGGCGAATCCACAACGGACAAGGTCTATTCCGGCCTCCGTCTGGCGGCGGAAAACGGCGAGCTGCTTGCCATGGGCGAGGGCCTGGCGGGCATTACGGTCACGGAGTTTGACGTCGAATATCTGCTGGACGCCCGCCGCAGAGCGGGAATATTCTCCGGCGCAGGGGAGCCCCACGCAAAGCTCCGCTGGGGCCTTGAGACGGAGGAGACGGAGCTTACCCGCGCCTATTCCGCCGCCCCCTTCCTCCCGACGGAGGACATAGACGATTTTTGCGAGCGCGCGCTGGACATTCAGGCGGCGGGCCTCATAAAGCGCATGGAATATACCGGCTGCTACAGACCCGTCATCGGCGTGTCCGGCGGCGTGGACTCGACCCTTGTCATGCTCGCCTGTGCCCGCGCCCTCAAGAAAATGGGGCTGCCGAGCGAGAATCTTGTGGCGGTCACTATGCCCTGCTTCGGCACGACGGCGAGGACAAAGAGCAACGCCATCACCATTGCCGAGCAGCTTGGCGCGACCCTGCGCATCATCCCCATCGGCGACTCGGTGCTGAAGCACTTTGAGACGATAGGTCACGACTACGAGAACAAAAACGTGGTGTTCGAGAACGCGCAGGCGCGCGAGCGCACCATGGTGCTCATGAACATCGCAAACGAGGTCGGCGGCCTGGATATCGGCACAAAGGACCTCTCCGAGCAGGCAGACGGCTGGTGCACCTTTAACGGCGACCAGATATCCAACTACGACATCAACGCCGGCCTCACCAAGACCATGGTGCGCCTCGTTGTGAAATACGTCGCCGCGCACTGCGAGGACGAAGTCCTGAAGGCCGCGCTCCTTGATATCGAGGCGACCCCGGTGACGCCGGAGCTGCTGCCCATCTCCGAGAGCGGCGAGCTCATCCAAAAGAGCGAGGACAGCGTCGGACCCTATGAGCTTCAGGATTTCTTCCTCTGGCACATGATAATTCGCGGCAGCACGCCGGAGAAGGTTCTGCGCCTTGCGGAGTACGCCTTTGGCGCGCAGTACGACAGGGAGACGCTCATCAGGTGGCTCAAGAGCTATTGCCGCCGCTTCTTTGCGCAGCAGTTCAAGCGCTCCTGCTCCGCCGACGGCCCCGCCGTCATGGGCTTCACCCTCTCCCCCCGCGACGGCCACAAAATGCCCTCCGACGTCTCCCCCACCCTCTGGCTCGGCGAAGCCGAGAGCCTGTAAAGGTAA
>JAVVTL010000011.1:0-32327 GCA_036653715.1 Oscillospiraceae bacterium | reverse complement strand
TCAACGACTTGCGGGGTTTCAATGTGGTGGAGACTACTGGACTCGAACCAGTGGCCTCATGCGTGTGAAGCATGCGCTCTAACCGGCTGAGCTAAGCCTCCAAAATCGCAAGGGCTTGCGACAAAACTGTGTTTGGGTGGGGAATGAGCGAACGCCCGTGGGCAGGGACTGCCGAATGATGCGGCGGTTCGTGCCATAAGGGCGTGTCGCGACGTTGTGGTGACCCGTACGGGATTCGAACCCATGTTCCCGCCGTGAAAGGGCGGTGTCTTAACCGCTTGACCAACGGGCCTTTTATTGTGTCGGGGCGCCTTGTGGCGCCCCGATTTTGGTAGCGGCGACTGGATTTGAACCGGTGACCTGTCGGGTATGAACCGAATGCTCTAGCCAGCTGAGCTACGCCGCCGAAAGGCAAGCGTAATTGTACCAAACATAAGCTATATTGTCAACATAATTTTTCCTGCGCCAAAATAAAAGTTTTAAAGCGTTATAAGCTCATAATTTCTGCTGCCAAGACCGAGCTTTTCGCCGTGCTTCAGACCGGCTTTCCAGTCGGTGTCCGGGAAGATATCGGTGAAGTGGTCGTGGTGGCTGTGCTCGCAGTGCGCAAGGCGGCCTCCCGCCATTGCGGGCTGAGCGTTGACGGCGTCCACGCATGCCTGATCGAGCGCGATGGGGTCAAAGGAGGCAAACATGCCGACGTTCGGCACAATCGCAGGCTCGTTTTCGCCGTGGCAGTCGCAGCAGGGGGAGACGTCGATGACGATTGAAACGTGGAAGCTCGGTTTCCCGGCGCACACGGCTAAAGCGTATTCGGCGATTTTGCAGTTCAGAATCTCGTTTGCCTCGTCGTTTGCGGCGGCTATGGCGTCCTTGGGGCAGATGCCGATGCAGCGCCCGCAGCCGACGCATTTTGCGTGGTCGATGGAGCATTTGCCGTCGGTTACGACCGGCGCGCCGTGGGCGCAGATGTTGATGCATGCGCCGCAGCCCACGCAGCGCTTCTGCCTGACATAGGGCTTGCCGGAGGAGTGCATTTCCATTTTTCCCGCGCGGGAGCCGCCGCCCATGCCGAGGTTTTTGAGAGCGCCGCCGAAGCCGGCCGACTCATGCCCCTTGAAGTGGGTGAGGGAAATTACGACGTCCGCATCCGCGAGGGCGCGGCCGATTTTTGCCTGCTTGACGTATTCGCCGCCGGGAACGGGGACATACGCCTCGTCGGTGCCCTTGAGGCCGTCGGCAATGATGGTCTGCACGCCTGTCTGGAAGGGGTTAAAGCCGTTTTTGTAGGCGCTGTCCAGATGGTCAAGCGCGTTTTTGCGCCCGCCGACGTAGAGGGTGTTGCAGTCCGTGAGGAAGGGCTTGCCGCCCAGCTCCTTGACATAGTCGCAGACGACAGCCGCCCAGTTGGGGCGCAGATACGCGAGATTGCCCGGCTCGCCGAAATGCATTTTTATTGCCACAAATTTGCCGTCAAGCTCCATGCTCTCAAAGCCGGCGGCCTTCATCAGACCGTGCAGCTTTATGAGAAGGCTGCGACCGTGAGGCTCAAGGTCGGCAAAATAGACTTTTGATTTGTCCATATTCATACCTCCGATGTAAATGTTTCAATTATAATAGCACAGATAAATCTTTCGTACAATAGTTTCCAACGTGGTGTTAAATTGTTGACAATGTGAGCTTATAATGTTAAAATCAAGATAAAGGGCTTGAAAACACATGTTTCATTGACAAAAGACCCATAATCCCATATACTCTCGAATATAAGAGTTTGGCATTTTACACATATTTGGACGGAGCGCTGTTATGTCTTTGCTCAGAGTCGGAATCGAGGTCAGAGGAATAGTTCAGGGAGTGGGTTTTCGCCCGTTTATTCACCGAGCGGTGAAGGACTTCGGCTTTACCGGCTGGGTCAGAAACTCCTCGGAGGGCGCCGATATGGAGCTCGAAGGTGAGCGCGGGGCGCTGTATCGCTTTGCCGACACCATCCGCCGCGACCATCCGCCGCTCGCCCTCATCGAAGCCGTCACCCTGACGGAGCTTGAAGGCCTTTGCAACTACCAATCCTTTGAAATTATTCAAAGCGACAGGGGCGAAAAAATGCTCACCCTTGTTTCGCCGGATGTCGGTATCTGCCCGGACTGCCTGCGCGAGCTGCGCGACCCCGCAGACAGGCGCTACCGCTATCCTTTCATCAATTGCACAAACTGCGGCCCTCGCTTCACCATCATCAAATCAGTACCGTATGACAGGGCCACCACATCGATGGCGGCCTTTCCCATGTGCCCGACCTGCGCGTCCGAATTCAAGAACATCGAAGACAGACGCTATCACGCCCAGCCGGATTGCTGCCCGACATGCGGACCACGCGTATTTTTTCTTGACGGCGAGGGGCGGGAGCTGCCCGGAGACGCCATAGAAAACGCCCGTGAATTCGTAAAGTCGGGCAAAATCATAGCCGTCAAGGGCTTGGGCGGCATGCATCTTGCCTGTCTCCCGGATGCCCCGTCGGCGGCGACGCTCCGCCTGCGAAAGCGGCGGGACGAGAAGCCTCTTGCCGTCATGTGCGCAGATATTTCCTCGGCGGAAAAAATATGCCTCATATCCGAGGACGAGGCGCTTGCTCTCTCCTCGCACCGCAAACCCATCGTCCTGCTCCGCAAGCGCGAGCGGGGGAGCCTCTCCCATCTGAGCGAGAACGACTGCATCGGCGTCATGCTCCCATATACGCCCCTGCATTATCTCCTCCTTGGGGACGATATACCCTGCCTCGTGATGACGAGCGCGAACCTCTCCGATACACCCATCATGTTCAAAAACGAGGAGGCGCTCTCCGAGCTGCAAGGCATAGCGGACGGCTTTCTTCTCCACGACAGGGACATCCAAACCCGCTGTGACGACTCCCTGATACGCGTCTTTGAGGGGCGCGACTACCCGCTTCGCCGCTCGAGGGGCTATGTGCCATATCCGCTTCTTTTGCCGACGGACTCCATGCTGCTTGCCTGCGGCGCGGAGCAAAAGGCCTCCTTCTGCCTCTCCAACAGGGGCCACGCCTTTCCGAGCCAGCACATAGGCGACCTGAAAAACATCGAAACCCTCTCAAACTACGAACAACAGATAGCTCATTTTGAGCAGCTGTTCGACATAAACCCGCAGGCGATTGCCTGCGACCTGCACCCGGACTATTTATCCACCGCCTACGCCGCCGAGCGCGCCGAGAGAGAGAAGCTGCCCCTCCTGCGGGTTCAGCACCACCACGCGCACATGGCGTCCTGCATGGCGGACAACGCCCTCACGGGCGATTGCCTCGGTGTCATATGGGACGGCACGGGCTACGGCTCCGACGGCGCAATATGGGGCGGAGAGCTGCTCTGCGGCGGCTACTCCGATTTTTGCCGTCTCGCCACCATCAGACCCATCCCGCTCCCGGGCGGCGACGTGGCTGTCACCGATATTTGGCGCATAGGCGCGGCGCTCCTGCGTGACGCGGGACTTGAACCCTCGGCGCTGTTTTCCGACTTCGACTGCAAAACCGTCGGGCTGATGCTCGAAAAAAACCTCAACTGCCCGCAAAGCTCGGGCATGGGGCGGCTGTTTGACGGCGTATGTGCCATCCTCGGCATCCGCGAGAGCTGCTCCTATGAGGGGCAGGGCGCGATACTGCTTGAGGCGGCGGCGGAAGATACCGAAGCCGACTATACGGCGGCGCTTGAGGAAAAAAACGGCCTTTGCGTCTTCGACTGGCGTCCGATGATAAGGCAGATAGCGCTCGATAGGCGCGGGGGCCTGCCCGCGGGAATCTCGGCCGGGCGCTTCATGAACACACTGCTTAACGCCGCCGTATCCCAGTGCCTCGCTGCGAGAGAGAAAACGGGTCTTTCCCGCGTGGTTTTATCCGGCGGGGTTTTCCAGAACGTCTACCTCCTTGAGCGCCTGCCAAGGCTGCTGCGCGCTCGGGATTTTGAGGTTTATACACACAGTCGTGTCTCGACGAACGACGAGGGCGTTTCCCTCGGTCAGCTCATGATTTTGGAGGCTTCTCATGTGTCTTGCGGTTCCGCTTAAAATCATCGAAATAAACGGCATGGACGGCGTGGGCGAGGTCGAGGGACTTCGCCGCAAAATGCGTCTTGACTTCATAAAAGCGCCAAAGCTCGGCGAATATGTCATGGTTCATGCGGGCTTTGCCATTGACCGAGTCTCCGACGAGCAGGCGCTCCTTGACATAGGCGCCTGGCTGGAGGTGGAAGATGCCCTCCGCTGAGCTGCTCGCCGCCATAAACGCCCTTCCGCCCCTGCGTGCGCGACTGATGGAGGTCTGCGGCACGCACACCATGGCGATTGCGAGGGCGGGAATAAAACGCATGCTGCCAAAGGGCGTCACCCTTCTCTCCGGCCCCGGCTGCCCCGTCTGCGTCACCCCGGCAGAGGTCATTGACGCCGTGCTCGGACTTTCCGGGCGACAGGACGTCACAATCGCCACCTATGGCGACATGATTCGCGTCCCCGGCAGCGCGAAAGGCGACAATCTCGCCAGACGCAGGGCGCTCGGCGCCTCCGTTGAGATTGTCTATTCCCCGATGGACGCCATCGAATACGCGAAGGCTCACCCGGAGCGCGAGGTCGTTTTCCTCGGCGTGGGCTTCGAAACTACTGCCCCAGGCACCGCCGCCGCCATACTCTCGGCACAGAGCGGGGGCGTGAAAAACTTTTCGGTTTTCTCCATGCTGAAGCTCGTGGAGCCTGCCCTGCGGGCGCTCATAGCCTCGCCGGATTTCTGCGTGGACGGCTTCATCTGCCCCGGCCATGTGGCGACAATCACGGGGGCGGAGGGCTTCCGATTCCTGCCGAACGACTATTCTTTGCCCGCCGTTGTGTCGGGCTTTGAGCCGGAGGATATACTCCTCTCGGTATATCTGCTCCTCAAAATGCTCGCGGACGGCAAGCCGTCCCTCAAAAACGAGTATACCCGCGCCGTGACGGACGGCGGAAATTCGCTCGCAAGGGCGATGACGGAGCGCGTCCTGACACCGCGGACGGATATCTGGCGCGGCCTCGGCACCATAGCTCGGAGCGGCTTGGGCATAAGACCCGAATTTGCCGTGCACGACGCGGAAAAAAAGTTTTCCTTGGAAATCAGCCCTGCTCCGACCGTCACGCCCTGCCGCTGCGGCGACGTGATAACGGGAAGAATCGCGCCGCAGGACTGCCCGCTTTTCGGCTGTGTCTGCCTGCCGGAGGACCCGGTGGGGCCGTGCATGGTCTCCTCCGAGGGGGCCTGCGCCGCGGCCTACAAATATCAGGGGTTGGATTAATGGATGAAATAATAACTCTCGATTACGGCTCCGGCGGCAAAAAAACCGCCGCGCTGATCGACGAAATAATAATCCCCGCCCTCCGAAACGACGCGCTCGCCGAGCTTGGCGACGGCGCAATTTTAGAGGGGGCGGCAAGGCTTGTGTACTCCACCGACAGCTTTGTCGTAAAGCCGCTGTTTTTCCCGGGGGGCGACATCGGCAAGCTTGCCGTCTGCGGCACGGTGAACGACGTCGCCATGTGCGGCGGAGAACCGAAATACCTCTCCCTCGCCCTCATAATCGAGGAGGGCCTCAAAACCTCCGACCTGCGCCGCGCGGTCGCCTCTATAGCAGAGGCCGCCAAAAGCGCCGGCGTTTCCATAGTCACGGGCGACACCAAGGTCGTCGAGCGCGGCAGGGGGGACGGACTTTACATCAACACCTCCGGCATCGGCTTTTTGCGCCATCCCGGACTCTCGCCGAGCGCAATTCGCGAGGGGGACGCCGTCATAGTCTCCGGCACCGTGGGCGACCACGGCACCGCCGTCATGCTGGCAAGAAACGACCTCCTTGAGGGCAGCGTCAAATCCGACTGCGCGCCACTCTGCGCTCTTGTCGAGGCAATCTTTGCGGCCTCTCCGGAAATTCACTGTCTCCGCGACCCGACGAGGGGCGGCCTCGCCACCACCCTCTGCGAATTTGTCGAGGGCACGCACCTTGGCATAGAGCTTGCGGAAAGCGCCATACCCCTGCGGGCGGACGTCAGCGCGGCCTGCCGGCTCCTTGGCCTTGACCCGCTCTACTGCGCAAACGAGGGCAAGCTCATCGCCGTCGTCCCGGCGGAGAGCGCGGAGAAAATCATTCTCGCCATGCGGCGTCTCCCGGAGGGGGAAAATGCCGCAGTTATCGGCTCTGTCACCGCAAAATACCCCGGCAGAGTGGCAATGTCCACCGCCTTTGGCGGAGCGCGGGTGCTGCAAAAGCTCACGGGAGCACAGCTGCCCCGCATATGTTAAGCGCGCAAACACACTTTAAGATATAGTTCAATTACTGTGAGGTGGAAAGAATGCAGGATTATAAGGTAATCCAAATAACCAAGGACGAGATTGTCCCCACCGCGCTGCGAATGCGCCATGAGGGACGCCTGCTTGTCATGATCCACGGGTATCTCGAGCAGGACGGGAAGACACATGTCTCGTGGGACTACGCCGTGGAGCCTGTTGTGGAATCCTATTATGTCGTGGGAGAGACCGCTTTCCCGTCCATCGGGGACATCTACGACGAGGCCGCCAAGTGGCCGGAGCTTGAGCTGCATGAGCTTATGGGCCTCGAGTTCGAGGGACTCGATACCTCAAGAAGACTTTTTCTTCCTGAGGACATGCTTGAAACTCAGGGCAAGGGTCAGATTGTCGTCACTCCGCTCTCGGAGCTGCGCGGCAAGCGCGTTGAGATTATGGACAGGGAGGGAAAAACCGAATGAGCTATATCGTTCCTATAGGGCCGTATCACCCCGCGCTTGAGGAGCCTATACACACAAAGCTCTACACGGAGGGCGAGGTCATCAAGGACGCCGAGGTCTTCGTGGGCTACAACCACCGCGGCATCGAAAAGCTCGCCACCGAGCGAAACGCCATCCAGACGCTCGTGCTTGTCGAGCGCGTCTGCGGCATCTGCTCCCACTCCCACGCCTTCACCTACGCCATGGCGGTCGAGGGAATAAACGGCACGCAGGTACCCAAGCGCGGTCAATACATCCGCGTCATAACCGCAGAGCTTGAGCGGCTGCACTCGCATCTTCTTTGGGCGGGCATAGCCTGCCATATCATCGGCCATGACAGCATGTTCATGCACACCTGGAATGTCCGCGAGATTATCATGGATATGCTCGAGGAGCTGTCCGGCAACCGCGTGAACTACGCCATGGTCACCATCGGCGGAGCGCGACGCGACATAAGCGACGATTTGCGCCGCCGTTTCCTCGCAAACCTTGACGCCTGCGGCCCGATTCTTGACCGAGTGGTGGACATCTGCCTGAACGACAAGACCATTGCCATGCGCACCAAGGGCGTGGGCGTGCTCCCCACGGCGGACGCCATCCGGCTCGGAGCCGTCGGCCCCCACGCGAGAGCCTCCGGCGTGGACCTCGACGTGCGCCGCGACTCACCCTATTCCTCCTACGACGACTTTGAGTTCAACATCCCCGTCTGCGACTCCTGCGACGTGTTCGCGCGCGTCGTCGTCCGTCTGTTGGAGTGCTATGAGAGCGTCAAGATAATCCGTCAGGCACTCGAGAATCTGCCGGAAGGCCCGATAAACAACGGCAACAAGCTGCCGAAGATTCAGGTCGGCGAATATGTCACCCGCCACGAGGCGCCGCGCGGACAGCTCATCCACAAGGTCGTCGGAAACGGCACGCTCCTTAACCAGCGCGTCAGCATCCACGTTCCGTCCTACAAAAACACCCCGACCGTGCCCTTTATGCTGCGCGGCAACACGGTGGCGGACGCCGGCCTCATCATAGCGAGCATCGACCCCTGCTTCTCCTGTCTCGATCGCTGATATGCACGAGCTTGCGATAGCACAAAATGTCCTCGCCATAATTGAGGCTGAGGCAAAAAAACGAGGCTTTAAGCGGGTCATAACCATCAGGCTCGCAGTGGGCGAATACTCCGGCGTCGTAACCGAGTGCCTGAGAGATTTTTTCCCAATAGCCTCGAGGGACTCGGTTGCCGAGGGTGCCGTACTGGAGACGCGAATTCTCCCGGCGGAAATCGACTGCCTGTCCTGCGGCTACAAAGGCTCGCCCGAGGGGGCAGCGTGTCCCTCCTGCGGCGGGACGGAATTCCGGCTGACAGCCGGACGCGAGTTCTTCGTGGACTCAATCGAAGTCGAATAGACTTTAACACAATCAGGGAGGTGTTAGTTTGAAGTATCAAAGAAAGACAACTTTTCCGGCGTTTCTCTCGACCTTCATTCTCTGTGCGCTCTTCTGGCTCATGCTTACGGGCAGCTTCGCCGTCGAGGAGCTTATAGTCGGCGCACTGGTGAGTGCGGTCGTGGCGTTCTTCTCGGCAAAGTTTCTCATCCATGACAGCGCACTCTGGCTTCTGCATCCGGGGAGATTTCTGACCTTGCTTTTTTACTGCATAATTATTTTCCCGTGGGAGCTTATCAAGGCAAACGTTGACGTGGCGCTCCGCGCCCTGTCGCCGAGTCTGCCGATAAACCCGGGCATCGTAAAGGTTCCGGTAGGGCTTAAATCCGCGTACGGCCGCACAATGCTGTCCGACTCCATCACCCTCACCCCCGGCACCATCACCATGGAGATGGCGGAGGAGGGCGAGCAGCTCTACTACTACATCCACTGGATAGACGTCAAGGAGACGGACTCCGTCAAGGCCGGCGAGGCCATCAAGGGTACGCTCGAAAAATGGGTCGGGAGGATATGGAAATGAACGAACTTCTGTATTTTGCCATATTTTACATTCTCTGCGCGCTGATCGTCATCTACAGGCTCGCCAAAGGCCCGAGCGTCGTTGACAGAGCCGTTGCGGCGGACTGCATCGACGTCCTCACAGACGTGGCGCTTGTCCTCTTTGCCATCTACAGCGGCAGAGGCATCTATCTCGATATAGCTCTCGTGACCGCGCTGCTTGGCTTTGTGGGCACCGTGCTTATATCCAAGTATCTGGAGGGCACGCTATGACGCTGAGAATAATTATCGACGTAATCATCGGCCTCGGCGCGTTTTTCGCCCTCGCCGGAGTCGTGGGACTCATCCGCATGCCGGACGCGTATTGCAGGATGCAGTCCTCCACCAACATCACCACGCTCGGCCTGCTGCTCGCCTTGCTCGGCGCCCTGCTCTATGCGATATTCATCATGCAGAGCTGGCCCTCCGCGGTGAAAATAGGCCTCATAGGCGTAATTTCCATCATCGGCAACCCCGCCGCCGGCCACGCCATCTGCCGCGCGGCTCACAGGATGGGCGTGACCCCCGAGAAGGAAATGGTCTGTGACGCATTGAAGGAGGATGAGGAAAATGATTAGCTCCGTGTACATACTCAATACCCTCGTAATCCTCGGCGTCGTCCTCTGCGCGCTGCTGGCGGCAACCTTCAAGAAAACGCTCTCCTCCGTCATCGCCATGGCGGGCTGCGGCGCATTCATGTCGCTTGAATTCATATTGCTCCACGCCCCCGACGTGGCGATAGCCGAGGCAGCCGTCGGCGTTGTAATCACCACCATCATCTTTGTGGTAACGCTCCGCAAAACCGGAGGGGAGGACGAGAAATGAAAAAAATTGTCTCAATTGTCGCTCTCGTCGTAATCCTTGCCGTCGGCGTCTATTCCGTTGCCTACATGTACAACTACATCCCCATCAGCTATGACGGCTCGGGCACGGACGTCTACTCACTCATGCAGGACCCGGGAAACTACGACACAAGCGATGCGGACGGCGTTGCCAGCATCATCGTCAAGGCAAACCTTGACAAGACGCAGGCCGTCAACAACGTCACCGCCGTCGTCTTCGACTTCCGCGGCTACGACACCATAGGCGAATCCTTTATACTTCTGACCGCCATAACAGGCGCACTGGTCATCCTTCGCAAGAGCAAAAAAAGGGGAGAGGAGGCCGCGGAAAATGAAAACAACTGACAACGGCGATCTCATCGTAAAATGCCTTGCCGATAAATTCACACCCATAGCGCTCGTGCTCGGCTTCTACGTCATCCTCCACGGCAACATCAGCCCCGGCGGCGGCTTCCAAGGCGGCGTCCTTGTCGCAAGCTCCGTCCTCCTGCTTTACCTCGCCTATGGCTTCAAGGGTGCCAAAAACGCCCTGAATGCCGAGTTCATGCACAAGAGCGAGGCAATAGGTGCCGTGGTCTACATCGTGTTTGCTCTCCTTGGCATCTTCTATGGCTTTAACTTCTGCCGCAACGTTTTCTTCTCGAGCGGCAAGATAGGCGAAATCTGGAGCTCCGGCACAATAGCCCTCATGAACTATGCCGTCGGCTTCAAAGTCCTCACGGGCATGGGCTTCCTGCTTCTCCTCATAATCGGACTTCTGTCCGAGGACGAGCCGGAGAACGAGGAAACCACGGAAGGAGGCGAGGCAAAATGATGCTTGTCAACTATATCGGAGCCATCGCGCTTGTCGTCATCGGCTTCTATATGATGATGCTGAAGCGAAATCTCATCAAAATTGTCATCGGCATGGGCATCGTCGATTACGGCATGAACCTCATGATTGTCAGCATCGGCTTCAACGCGGGCGGAACAGCCCCCATCTTCACGCTCTCCGAGCTGAAGCCCGGCATGTTCTTCGTTGACCCCGTGCCGCAGGCGCTCACCCTCACGAGCATAGTCATCGGCGCATGCGTTACCGCCATGGCCCTCTCGCTCTGCATCAAAATCTTCCGCGAATACGGCACGCTTGACGCGTCCGAGATTAGGAGGCTGAAAGGATGACTGCTTCTTATCTCTCCATGGACATAATGCAGCATTTCCCCGTAATCTCCATTATGATTCTTTTCCTCGGCGCCTTCCTTGTGGCTGTTTTCGGCCGCTCAAAGGCAATGCGCGTCATCATCGTCTCCGCCTCCGTCCTGACGAGCTTCGTCCTCATGGCTCTGCTCATAAAGCCGATTATGATCGATGGGCAGATAATCACCTATTGGATGGGCAACTGGGCGCCGGTGGACGGCTACGCCATCGGCATCGGCATCGAGGTAGACGCGCTCTCCCTCTTCTTCGGCCTGCTTGTCGCCATAGCCGTTATGCTCTCCGGCTTCTACTCCTTCAAATACATCACGCAGGATGACTCGCCGGACAAGTTCTTTACCCTCTACCTCATGCTCGCCGGCGGCGTCATGGGCATTGTCCTCTCGGGCGACCTCTTCAATATCTTCGTAATGCTCGAGGTCATGACCTTCGCGGCGGTTGCGCTCACGTCCTTCCGCTCCTGGAAAGACGGCGCGCGGGAGGCGGCCTTCAAATACCTCGTGGTCGGCTCCATCGGCTCCACCTGCGTCCTGCTCGGCACGGCTCTCGTCTACGCGCAGTGCCACACGCTGAACCTTGCGCAGATTTCCGCCATTGCCTCCAACGACATGAACCCCACCATGATAATGGCATTTGCGCTCCTGTTCACGGGCTTCGGCGTAAAGGCCTTCATGACACCCTTCCACCCCATAGCCGCAGACGCGCATGCCGCCGCACCCTCCTCCGTGTCGGTGCTCATATCCGGCGTCTTCACCAAAACCGGTGTCTACGGCATAATCAGGGTCAGCTACTTCCTGTTCCGCAGCATGGGCATGAGCGCCATGCAGACCGGCCTCGTCTTTATCGGCTGCGTCTCCATGTTTGTCTGCGTGACCATGGCCCTTAACCAGCACGACTTCAAGCGCCTTTTGGCCTTCCACAGTATTTCTCAGATAGGCTACATCCTCACGGCGCTCGGCCTGTGCTCCGCCCTCGGCGTGGTCGGCGGACTCTATCACGCCATAAACCACACTCTGTTCAAGGGCCTGCTCTTCCTCGTGGCCGGCTCCGTCCTCTACGGAACGGGCACCACCTACCTCGATAAGCTGGGCGGCCTCGCCAAGAAAATGCCGCAGACGGCAGCGCTCTTCATGATAGGCGCGCTCTCCATAAGCGGTATACCGCCCTTCAACGGCTTTGTCTCCAAGTGGATGATTTATCAGGCCACCTTCGAGAAGGCCGCGGAGACGGGCAGCATAGGCTATGCCTTTGTCACCATCATCTGCGTCGTCACGAGCGTTTTGACGCTTGCCTCCTTTGTCAAGGTCGGGCAGTCGGTGTTCTTCGGCGAGCTTCCGTTGGAGCTTGAGAACACAAAGGAATCGCCGCTCTCCATGCGCATACCCATGTGGATAATGGCGGGTCTCTGCGTCCTCACCGGCGTGTTCCCGAACCTCATGCAGAAATATCTGCTGAACCCCGCGATGGAGTCCGTCCTCCACCCCAACATCTACATAGACGCCATGCTGGGCGAGGGCTATACGGCGGCGCATCTCCTCAACCAGACGCAGCTTGCCTCAAGCTCCTATACCTTTGCGGGCTATTGGGACCCGCTCAAGTGGCTTGTCCTCTTTGTCATCGTTCTGCTTGGCGTATTCATCGCCATGCTGCTCGGCGGCAGCTCCAAGGGCACCCGCGCCCTCGCTCGCGACGACAAGCACGACACCTTCTTCGGCGGCGAGAAGAACGTCTATTCCCAAGTTGCCTCCGGAGACCTGTTCTGGGGCTTCAAGCACAATTTCCGCCACTATCTCAGCTTTATGTCCAACGCCCATTCCGGCGTCACCAACGACTACGTCACATGGGGCGTCGTCGATTTGGCAGTCATACTCGTCTACTGCTTCATATTTATGTAAGGGGGTGAACAAGAGATGGATTATATGTCTATACTGAAAAACGTTGTTTATGTCTTGATTTTCCCGGGTCTCCTGTTCACTGCCGTTTTCGGCCTGTGGCTTGCGGGAGTTGACCGCAAAATGGTTGCCCGTATGCAAAAGCGCATTGGGCCGCCGCTCATGCAGCCCGCCTATGACTTCTTTAAGCTGCTGGGCAAGGAGACAATTCTTCCCGACAACGCGGCTCGCCTCACCTTTACGGCAGCGCCGTATGTCGGCCTTGTGAGCCTTGTCGTCACAGTCCTGCTCATTCCGCTCGCCGGATTTCAGGTCTTCGGCGGCGTGGCGGACGTCGTGGTTATCCTCTATCTGCTGACCATTCCGTCCCTCGCCCTCATCTTTGGCGGCTCCGCCTCCGGCTCCCCGTATGCCGGTGTGGGTATTTCCCGTCAAATGGTTACAATAATGGCGTATGAGCTGCCGCTCATCATCATCCTGCTCGCAGTCGGAAGACTGGCGGGGCGCGGATACGATATGGGCGTGACCTTCTCGCTCGGTCAGATGGCGGAGTTCCAAGCTGCAAACGGGCCAAACATCTTCCATTGGAGCATGATTCCCGCCGCGCTTGCCATGCTTTTCGTCATCCCCTGCGAGGTCGGCGCTCACCCCTTCGACGTGGGCGAGGCAGAGACGGAAATCTGCGAAGGCCCGCTCGTCGAATACAGCGGCGCACCTTTAGCGGTCTTCAAGCTCTCACACGCCATCAAGATGTTTGTCATGACCGCGCTTTTCACGGCGCTGTTCCTCGGCGGCATCACAACGGGCATGCTCTGGCTGGATATTATCATCGTGCTTGTCATCTGCACACTTGTCACGATAATCTCCATGTCGCTGGCTCATGCCATCACCGCGCGCCTCAAGGTCGAGCAGGTGTTCAAGTTCTATTGGACAGTTGTCACCGGTCTGGCGCTCATAAGCCTCATCCTCGTCTGGATAGGCGTATAAGGGGGCTGACGTATGTTTAAGAAAATCATCGAAAGCAGCGCGGCCAAGTCGCCGTGGCTGTTCCACATCAATGCGGGCTCCTGCAACGGCTGCGACATAGAGCTTGTCGCCGTCCTGACGCCCCGCTACGACGCCGAGCGTCTCGGCTTCAAGCTGGCGGGCACTCCGCGCCACGCTGATATTGTCGTTGTCTCGGGGCCGATAACCGCCCAGTCCAAGGACAGGGTCATCCGCACCATCGCGCAGGTTCCCGACCCGAAGGTCATCGTGACCCTCGGGAGCTGCCCGCGCTCCTGCAACGTATTTAAGGGCAGCTATTCCGTCGTCGGACCTCTCGACAAATACGTCCCGATAGACGTTTCCATCGCGGGCTGTGCGCCAAAGCCGGAAGCCATCCTTGACGGCCTTGTTCTGGCGACGCAGGTACTCAAGGAGAAAAGGGAGGCGATGAAGTAATGGCACTTCCGTTTATAAGAGAAGCCATCACCCAGCTCTTCTCGAAGCCCAGCACCGAGCGCTACCCCTATGTTGACAAGATAGCGCCGGAGGACTATCGCGGGCGCATAGTCTTCCATGCCGACAAGTGCATCGACTGCAACATGTGCCAGCGCGTCTGCGCCGGCAGCGCCATCACGAGAGTCGAGGAGGAAACTCCCGAGGGCAAGCTCATAACGAGAAGCTTTTTCCTTGGCTCCTGCACCTTCTGCGCGACCTGCGCCGATTTTTGCAGTACGCACGCCATTGAGCTTTCCAAGGACTACCATATGGTCGCCCGCTGCGAGGACGATCTCATTGTCAAGGGCAGCTACATCAAAAAGCCGCCCGTAAAAAAGGCTCCGCCCCCCGTGACAGACGCGGCACCCAAGGCTGCGCCCGAAAAGCAAGAGGACGGAAAGCCCGTAAACGACACCTCAAAGTGCATCTACTGCGGCATCTGCGCCAAGAATTGCCCGGGCGAGGCAATCACGGTTGACCGCCCCTCCAAAACCTGGACGCTGAATGCCGAGCTGTGCATCGGCTGCGGCAACTGCGCCGAAAAGTGTCCCAAGAAATGCATCACAATCTGACAAAATAGAAACAAGCCGCCGTGCAGACCTTTAAAAGTCCGCACGGCGGCTTGCGTTTAGTTAAAAAATGGGAAGGCAGAAGAAATCAGCCTATTTTTTTGAACAGCCAGGCGAGGATGTCCTTCATGACATCGTCCTTATTCATCTCGTTGAGCATCTCGTGGCGGCCCTCGGGATAAAACTTGTATAGAACGTCCTTCATGCCGGCCTTGAGGAAGGCTCCGTAGACCTTGGCGACGCCTATGCCGTCGCTTCCCACGGGGTCCTTGTCGCCGCTCATGAGATAGACGGGCAGCTCCTTGTTCATCTCCTTGAGGTTGGCGGGCTTGGCATTGTATCGCATACCCCACATCATGTCGCGAAACAGACCGACGGTCGGCAAAAATCCGCAGAGCGGGTCGGCGACGTAGGCGTCCACAATCGCGGGGTCTGAGGAGAGCCAGTCAAAATCGGTGCGCCGAGGCTCAAAGCTCTTGTTGTAGGTGCCGAAGGCTATGTCGTTAATGGTCTTGGAGCGGCTGCGCGGGCCGTTTTTGAGTATGGCGGTGTCGCACAGCAGACTGCCGGCCATGACGACGGCGGAGGGATTTTGCCCCGTGCCGGAGAGGACGACGCCTGTGATGGGCGCGTCGGGGAAGCGGATGAGGTGCGTGCGGGTCAGGAAGCTGCCCATGGAGTGGCCGAAGATGAAATAGGGGACTCCCGGGTATTTTTTGGCGGTGAGCACGCGCAGCTTTTCGACGTCCGAGACGACCTTCATCCAGCCGTCACGCTCGGCAAAGAAGCCGATATCGTCCTGAGAGAGGACGCTTTTGCCGTGACCGAGGTGGTCGTTTCCGACGACAACAAAGCCCTTTGCGGCAAGAAAACGCGCAAAGCCCTCGTAGCGCTCGATGTATTCGGCAATGCCGTGAACGAGCTGCACCACGCCGTTAATGTCGCAGTCGGGAATCCACTCGTGGACATGGATTTGGGTTATGCGGTCGGCGGAGGTAAAGGTGTATTCGTTTTCGCTTATTATGGGCATTTGATTTTCCCTCCTTATGTGTTATTATTATGTTATGTTCTGATTTTACCTTTGTTTTCGCCTCACGTCAACAGAAAAGGAGAATGGCAATGAAAGGTTACGTTATAGCCTTGGATCAGGGGACGACCAGCTCGAGAGCGATAGTCTTCGACAAGCTCGGCGGAGTCGTCGCCGTGGAGCAATATCCCTTCCCGCAGATATACCCCAAGCCGGGCTGGGTAGAGCACGACCCCATGGAAATACTGCACTCGGAGCTTCGCGCGCTGAGAGACGTCTTTGCCAAGAGCGGAATAAGCCCCGCAGACGTCGCCGGCATCGGCATCACGAATCAACGCGAGACGACGATTGTCTGGGACAAAAAAACAGGCGTACCCGTGTATAACGCCATAGTCTGGCAGTGCCGCAGAACGGCCCCCCTGTGCGACAGGCTGAAGGCGGAGGGCGTCAGCTCCTATGTCCGCGACAAGACCGGGCTTTTGGTGGACGCCTATTTTTCCGGCACCAAAATAAACTGGATACTTGAAAACGTCCCCGGCGCCCGCGCGCGCGCCGAGAGGGGAGAGCTGCTCTTCGGAAACGTGGATACCTGGCTCATCTGGAATCTCACAGGCGGCAGGGTTCACACCACGGACTACTCCAACGCCTCAAGGACGATGCTCTTTGATATCGACGCGCTCCGCTGGGACGCAGACCTCTGCCACACCCTCGGCGTGCCTATGCAAATGCTCCCGACGCCTCTGCCCTCCTCAATGGAATACGGCCGCGTCGCCTCGGGCATAGAGGGACTTGAGCGGCTTGCGGGCGTGCCAATCTGCGGCAGTGCGGGCGACCAGGCGGCGGCGCTGCTCGGTCAGGCCTGTGTTGAAACCGGACAGGCGAAAAACACCTACGGCACCGGCTGCTTCGCCCTTATGAACACCGGCGAAAAAAGCGTCCGCAGTGTCTCCGGCCTGCTCACCAGTGTGGCATGGTCGCTCGGCGGCGTGACGACCTATGCCCTTGAGGGCAGCGTCTTCAATGCCGGCAGCTCCATCCAGTGGCTGCGAGACGAATTGGGGCTTATAAGCTCCGCCGCAGAGAGCGGACCAATAGCCGCCTCCGTGCCGGATAACGGCGGCGTGTACCTCGTCTCCGCCTTCACGGGCCTCGGCGCGCCGAGGTGGGATATGTACGCGCGCGGCACTGTCGTCGGCCTGACGCGCGGCAGTACGAAGGCGCATATAGTCAGAGCCGCCATGGAGGGGATAGCCTATCAGGTCAAGGATTTGCTTGACGCCATGGAGCAGGACGCGGGCGAGAAGCTCAGCGTTTTGCGCGTGGACGGCGGCTCCTCGGTCAGCGACTTCCTCATGCAGTTTCAGTCGGATATCCTCCGCAGACCCATCGACAGGCCGCGCATGGTCGAGACGACCGCCTTTGGCGCGGCATTCCTCGCGGGGCTTGCCGCAGGCGTTTGGAGCGGAGTGTCGGAGCTTGCCGAAATCCGAGAATCCGACAGGCTTTTCATGCCGGAGATGCCGGCGGAGCAGGCAAAGAAATATCACGCGCAGTGGCTCAGAGCCGTCGGACGCGCGGAGAAATGGGAGACACAGGAATGAGCGAGAGCGTATTGGTCGTAAAGACCGAGTACCTTGCCCCCAGCATAGCCGGAAGAAACGGCCTGATAAGCGGGGTCGGCGAGGATATCTTGAAAATAGTCAACGAAAAGCACGAGTTTTTGCCCCGCCCCGAGGCGGAGGAGGACCCCGGCTATAAGCAGATTATCCCCTACGTCGCGGTCACGCGCGGCGACGAGGTCTTTGTCCTCAGACGCCTCAAAAAGGGCGGCGAGGCAAGGCTGCACGGTCTGCTCTCCGTCGGCGTCGGCGGACACATAAACCCTGCGGACGACACGCGCGACGAGGCGCTTATGCGCGGCCTGCGCCGCGAAGTCGATGAGGAAATAAGCGTCGAAAAAATCCTGCGCCTCACGCCCAAGGGCGTCATAAACGACGACTCCAACGCCGTTGGCGGCGTCCACCTCGGCTTTTTCTTCACCATGGAGATTTCGGGCGAGGTCACCGTCCGCGAGACGGAGAAGCTAAGCGGCGAATGGGTGAAGACTTCGGAGTTATGTAAACTAAAAGACCAACTTGAAAACTGGTCGCAGATTGTTATGGAGGAAATATGAGACTATTCAACACTGCCGATATACTCCTCCCGCGAGAGGCTGATATGACAAAATGGAGCTGTATCGCCTGCGATCAGTTCACCTCCGAGCCGAGCTATTGGGACGGCGCGTCGGCACTGGTCGGCGAGGCACCGAGCACTCTGCGCCTCATCCTGCCCGAGGCCTACCTCGACAGCCGCGACAGCGGGGAGGAGACAAATAAGATTTATGCAGCGATGAACTCATACCTTCAAAACGGCGTATTTCGCGAGGTTTCGGACAGCCTCGTCTATGTTGAGCGCACGCTGCCGTCGGGTGCCGTGCGGCGCGGTCTTGTCGGCACGCTCGACCTTGAGGGCTACGACTGGTCGGAGGGGACAAAGACCGAGATTCGCGCCACAGAGGGCACTGTGGAGAGCCGCCTGCCCGCAAGGACGCGTGTCCGCGCCGAAGCCGCTCTCGAGCTGCCGCACATCATGGTGTTCATCGAGGACCCCATGAACCGCGTCATCCCCTCCGCCGCAGGGGGCGAGGCGCTCTATGACTTCGACCTCATGCTCGGCGGCGGGCACATCAGCGGCAGCCGCGTGACGGGGGCGGACGCAGAGCGCGTCATCGCCTCCATAGAGGCGCTGCGTTCAACCGGCATTCGCTTTGGCATGGGCGACGGGAACCACAGCCTCGCGGCGGCAAAGCGCTGCTGGGAGGAACTGAAGCCCACTCTGAGCGCCGCCGAGCGAGAGACGCATCCCGCCCGCCGCGCGCTGGTGGAGCTTGTGAACATCCACGACAGCGCCGTGACCTTTGAGCCGATACACAGGGTGATTTCCGGCACCGACCCCTCGCTTTTCATGGCGGCGGCGGACGGAATGTTCCCGCAGGGGCTGAACGGACATAAAGTAACCTTTGTCGCCGCGGGCAGGAAAAAGACCGTGACCGTCCCGGGCTTCACCATCGGTCAGCTTGTGGACAAGACGGACGCCTTCTGCACGGAATACATAAAGCGATACGGCGGCACGGCGGATTACATCCACGGCGACGCCGAGGCGGAGGCGCTGATGTCGCGTTCGGACAGCGTCGGAATACTCCTGCCGGCCATGGAAAAGGGCGAGCTTTTCGTCTCCGTCCAAAAGACAGGACCCCTCCCGAAAAAAAGCTTCTCCCTCGGCAACGCGCGGGACAAGCGCTACTATCTTGAGTGCAGAAAAATAAAATAAACAGCCGCAAAAATCGCCCCTCCGACTTTTTTAAAGTAAGAGGGGCGATTTTTCATTTAAGTATCAGGAGCTCATCGCCGGGGCGGACGACGCCCTCGGACAGAACCTTTACGAATATGCCCTCGCGCGGCATAATGCAGTCGCCGCAGGCCTCGCGGATGGCGCAGCCGGAGTGGCATTCCTTGCCGATTTGCGTGACCTCGGCAAGACAGCCGCCGAGCAGGAGCCTTGTTCCGACGGGCAGCTCATAGAGGATGACGCCGCGCGTCAGGATGTTTTCGGCGAACGCGCCGTTGAAAAGGGGATAGTCCGTCGAGGCGCGAACCTTATCGACGCTTTCCTCTGCCAAAAGGCTGATTTGGCGGTGCCAGTTTCCGGCATGCGCGTCGCCGACTATGCCGTGGTCGATTTTAAGGGTGATTTCGGGTACCTCGTGCTTCTGCTCGCCCTTTTTTTCGCTTATGCAGACGGCAATGATTTCAGCCATTGGAGAAGGCCTCGGCGCAGTCGCTTTTTGTGCCGCGCAGCATATCGACGCCGTGCTTCAGCGCCGCCGTGACTGCCTCAAGGTTTTCCCTTGCGGCGGTTTCGCTGCCGGGAAGGTTTACAATCAGCGTCTCGCCGCGCAGTCCCGCCGTCCCGCGGGAGAGCATCCCGCGCGGTGTAAGCTTGGTGCTGGCGGCGCGCATTGCCTCGGGTATTCCGGGGACGACGCGGTTGATGACGGCCTCCGTCGCTTCGGGGGTGACGTCGCGGCGGGAAAAGCCGGTGCCGCCGGTGGTGATGATGAGGCAGGCGTTAAGCGCATAGGAGCAGCGGACAAGCTCCGCCTTTATGCGCTCAAAATCGTCCGGAACTGTGGTTTCGCTGAGGATTACCCAGCCGTCACGCTCAAGAATCTCTCTCACTGCAGGGCCGCTCTTGTCCACCCGCTCGCCTGCGAAGCCCTTGTCGCTGACGGTGATAATTGCCGCTGTGTAGCTCATTTCTCTTTCTCTCCTCTGATAAATACTCCGCTTTTACCGCCGGTTTTTTTGAGTAGGCGGATATTGTCTATGACCATGTCCTTTTGGACGGCCTTGCACATATCGTAGACGGTGAGGGCGGCGACGGACACGGCTGTCAGCGCCTCCATCTCAACACCGGTAGTGCCGCTGCATTTTGCGGTGGCTGTAATCTCGACGGCGAGGTCGTCCTCGTTCAGAACGAAGTCAACATCTGCGCCGGAAATGAAAATCGGATGGCACATGGGAATGAGGTCGGAGGTTTTTTTGGCGCCCATGATGCCGGCAAGCTGCGCCGTGCCGAGCACGTCGCCCTTGGCAAGACCGCCGGTTTTTATGAGGTCAAGCGTCTCGCGGCTAACGAGGACGCGCCCCGCCGCCACGGCTGTGCGAGCTGTCTCCGCCTTTGCGGAGACGTCCACCATGTGCGCGCGTCCGGCTGCGTTGAAGTGGGAAAAATCTGCCATTTTTGAGGCTCCTTTCGCGTTCCGGCTCAGCCGCCGATTTGGTTCATGCTGCGCCCGGCCTCGCTTGCCTCCGTGCCGGAAAGCTCGATGTGCTGGGCGGGCTTGTGCATAATTGCGGTACGGAGAGCGGCAAGGAGCGCCTCGCCGTGCAGGCCGCGAACGGGTATTTCCTCGGAGGAATGAAGACAGGGCTTGAGCTTGCCGTCCGACGTAAGGCGTATGCGGTTGCAGCAGGCGCAAAAGCGGTCGGAGAGCGGGCTTATGAGGCCCACGGTACCTGCGGCGCGGGGCAGGGCAAAAAGCCGCGCCACGCCGTCTGTCCGCTCGGCGGGACGAAGCTCCGGCACGCGCTTCGGCACGACGGAACAGGGGAGAAAGGCTTCCTCCCCGAAATATGCGGCGCCGCCTATGGGCATAAGCTCAATAAAGCGCACCTCAAAGGGATAGTGCCGCGAAAGCTCGACAAAATCGGGTATCTCGTCGTCGTTGACGCCGCCTATCAGGACACAGTTCAGCTTCACGTCCATGCCGCAGAGGACGGCGGCGCGTATTCCCGACAGGGTGTCGGAAAGCTCGCCGCAGCGGGTTATTTGGCGAAATTTTGCGGCGTTAAGGGTGTCGAGGCTGATGTTGACGCGGCAAACGCCGGCGTCGCGCAGCGCCTGCGCCTTGTCGGCAAGGAGGGCGGCGTTTGTGGTGAGGGAGAGGTCGAGCACGCCGGGAATCGCGGCGAGCGCGGCGCAGAGGCGGACTATTCCCTGCCGCACCAGCGGCTCTCCGCCGGTGACGCGGATTTTTTTGATGCCGAGCGAGACTGCCGCGCGGGCAATTTCCTCAATCTCCTCGAAGGAGAGAATGTCGAGGTGGCTTTGCTTGCATACGCCGGCCTCGGGCATACAGTAGGTGCAGCGAAAATCGCACCTGTCCGTGACGGAGATGCGCAGATAGTCTATCTCCCGCCCGAATTTATCCAGCACAGAGCGACACCCCCAAAAATTATTCGTTTGAAAATATTATAACAGCCGTCGGGGCAGAGCGCAAGTCAAAACAGACGCTTGTCCGAGGGCACGCTTCTGCAATTATAGCACGACGGAGGCGGCGCGACAACACACACTTGCCATTGCGCGAACTGTGTTATATTATGATGCAAAGAGTAAGAGAACAGAAGGTGCGCCGTGAGACCCTATAAGACAATGATAGTTGACGATGAGGCCGAGGTCAGAGAGGGCATGGTCCAGCAGATAGACTGGGCCTCGCTCGGCTTTGAGGTCACCGCAGAGGCGGAAAACGGGCTGGACGCCCTTGAAAAGGCGGAGGCCTGCGAGATTGACCTGCTCATAACGGACATAAAAATGCCATTTGTGGACGGTCTTAGCATGATAAGCGAATTTCGCATTCTGCACCCGACTGCAAAGGTCATCATCTTCACGGGCTTTGACGACGTGGACTACGCGCGGCAGGCGATAAAGCTCGGCGTCACGGAATATGTCCTGAAGCCCGTAAACGCCGTGGAGCTGACGCGGATACTTGCCGACATGCGCGAGCGGCTCGACAGGGAAAACGACGAGAAGCGCGATATCGCCCTTCTCCGCTCGCAGTATGAGCGCTCGCTGCCCGCCATGCGCGAGCGGTTTCTGAGCAGCCTTCTCTGGCGCAGGCTGCCGGAGGAGGAGCTGCTTGCCGGAATTTCCGCCTATGGCCTTGATATAGATTTGACGCCGAACAAGCTTGTCATGGTGTTTGATATCTCGCTTCCCGCGCTGCGCGAGACAAATATCGAGCGCGAGCTTATCCCGATTTCCATCGGTCGGTTTGTGGATGAGACGCTTGGCGGGCGCTGCCGTTTCGCCACATATTCGGGTTTTTCGCAGATAGTCGCAATCACGGGCTGGGAGGGGGAAGACCCCGTCTCCCGCGCCGTGCTCCTTGGCAACGACGTCTGCCTGCGCTGCAAGCGCATCTTGGACATTCGCGTCAGCTGCGGCGTCAGCAACTGCTATGAAAATCTGCGCGATACGCCTGATTTTTACGCCGAGGCCGGGATGGCGCTCGAATACAAGGGCGAGCCGGGGCAGGGCAGGGCAATCTACATAGGCGACGCGGAGACGGCGGGCGAGCGCCCCTCCTCCATCGACAGCAGGGAGGAACAGCGCCTTTTGGCGGCGGTGCGTCTCGGCGGCTCCGGTCAGGCGGAGGCGGTGTCGGAGGACATACTGCGTCAGGCGGATAAATACGCGGGAAACGCATGGCAGCGTCAGGCATACCTCATGTCCGTCTGCAACGCGCTGAACGGCATGGTGCTGCGCTACGGCCTCTCGGGCGAGCGGGAGCTTACCGACAGAATGTCGGAGTTTTCCACGCTCCTGTGTGACGACGCGGCGCTCGGAAGCTGGATAGACGACGTCTGCGCGATGATGCACGGCTTTCTCTCCAGCCGCCGCGAGAGCGTGCCAAAGGCGCTGGCGGAAAAGGCGCTCCGCTTTATCGTGGATAACTACAGCGACGCCTCGCTGACGGCGGAGAGCGTCTGCTCGCATCTGCATGTCTCGCGCTCCTATTTTTTCTCCGTCTTCAAGCGCGAGACGGGGCGCAGCTTCGTCCAATATCTCACGGATATACGCATGGACAGGGCGCTCGAGCTGCTGCACAATCCCGACACAAAAACGCTGACCGTGGCGCACGAGGTGGGCTACGAGGAGCCGAACTATTTCTCGCACGTCTTTAAGCAGCGCTTCGGCATGACGCCGGCTCAATATCGCCGACGCACGGGAGGCGGGGGATGAAAAAGAGAGAGTCTCTGTTTGCCCGCGCAAAATCGCGCATAGGCAGGGGCAGCATTCGCTATGCGGTGTTTCTGAGCTTTACCGTGACGGCGCTTGCCGCCATAGTGCTGACGGGGCTTGTGTTCTACGCGCGCTTTAACAGCCAGCTCCACTCCAATGTCAGGAGCGAGAACAGGCAGCTCGTCGAGCAGGTCAATCAGTCGCTTAACGAATACCTGCGCGACATGATACGCCTTTCGGACTCCATCAGCTACAACGTCATAAAAAACACCGACCTGCGGCGCGAGTCTGTGGACGAACGCCTGCAGCTTCTCTATAACAACAACACAACGCGAGTCGAGAACATCGTCCTTTTTGATTCCATCGGCAGGGTGCTTGCCACGGCTCCGCCCGCCACGCTGAAGGATTTTGTCGACGTGACGCGGGAGGAATGGTTCACAAAGGCGCTCGACAAGACGGAAAACATGCACTTTTCCATGCCCTCCGTGCGAAGCATGTTTGTGAACACAAACGGCGGCTACAGCTATGTCGTCTCGCTCTCCTGCGCGGCGGAGCTTACCTACGGCGCAAGGACGGAGCAGGGCGTTCTGCTCATAACGCTCAAATACGGCGGCATATCCGCGCTCTTTGCAAATACCTCGCTCGCGAATAACGGCTACGTCTATCTCGTCGGGCCGGATGGGACGATAATCTATCACCCGCGCCGCCAGCTCATAGCCACGGGGCTGATAGATGAGCCGACGGAGGGGGCGTATCTCCTCTCGGACGGGACTCACGACTATGCCTCGTCCTCGGGACAGAGCACGGTCATAGTAAGCTCCGTGGGTTACACGGGCTGGAAAATCGTTGGCGTGATACCGCCGGGCAGGCTTAACATCGACACGGCGAGGGACCTTCTGTTCCTTGTGATGATATTCCTCATCTGCTTCGGTGCGCTCACCGTCATAAACTCCGTCATCTCAAACCGCCTCACAAAGCCCATTCAGGAGCTTGAAAACTCCGTCCGCACCGTTGAGCGGGGGGAGGGGGACAGCATCTATGTCGGCGGCTCGATGGAGGTCGCGCACCTTGGCGGCTCCGTGCAGCAGATGGTGGACAAAATGCGCAGCCTGACGGACGACATCGTCCGCGACCACGAGGAGCGCCAGCGGATGCAGCTTGACGCGCTGCAATCGCAGATAAATCCTCATTTTCTCTACAACACGCTGGACATCATCGTCTGGATGATAGAGAAAAACAAGCCGGAGGAGGCAGTCCGCGCGGTGACGGCGCTGGCGCGGCTGTTCCGCATAAGTCTCAGCAGCGGTCGGAACATCATCACCGTGAGGGACGAGCTGGAGCACACGCGCAATTATCTCACCATCCAGCAGATGCGCTACAAGGATAAATTCACCTACACCATAGACGCGCCGCCGGAGGCGCTGGAGCTTGCCGTGATAAAGCTTGTGGTTCAGCCTATTGTGGAGAACGCCATCTATCACAGCATGGACTTCATGGACGGCGACGGGGAAATATCCGTCTCCGTGCGTGTCGAGGGCGCGGAGCTTTATATCTGCATCGCCGATAACGGCATGGGAATGCCGCAGGACATGGTGGACAGACTGCTTGCCGAGCATTTTCCGATATCCAAAGGCTCGGGCGTGGGCCTCAAAAACGTGAACGAGCGCATTAAGCTCTATGCCGGCCCCGAATACGGGGTGATAATCGAGAGTGAGCTGGACGTCGGCACGCAGATAACCCTGCATCTGCCGGCAAAGCCCTATACGGAGGAGACGGAATATGGGCAGAAATGAAAAGCGCATACTTCTCATAGTCCTCGCCCTGCTCGCTGTCGTCGTCGGTCTGTATGTCCTGCAGGGCGCGACGGCGGGGAGAGAGGCGAGGGTCTACGCCCTGTCCGTAATTCTCTGCGGCGCCGACGATAACTTTGAAAAGGGCATCGAGAGCGCGGCGCTTGAAAAAAACGCCGATATGCACACCGTAATCGTGGAGCAAGGCGACAAAAAAGCGCAGACGGCGGCACTTGAACGCGAGCTTAAAAACGGCGCGGAGGCCGTTATACTCTACGGCTTTGACAGTGGGGCGCTTTGTGAATGGAGCGAAGGGAACGTCGCCTCGGCGCCAATCGTATATGTCGGAGCCGAGGCACCGGCAATTCGCGGACTTATCACCATAACGGCTGAGCCCTCCGCGCTCGCCGAGGTGCTGGTCGCAAGGATGGCGCATGACTCCCTGACGCGCGACGCCGTCCTGACGGGGGAGAGCGGCCCCGCGCGGGATGCGCTCCTCTCGGCGCTTGAGGGAGCCGGCTTTTCCGTCACGGAAATGCAGCCGGAGAAGGCGGCGCTCCCGCGAAAGGCTCTCTGCGTCTGCACAGAGCCTGCGACTGCGGAGCTTGTCTGCTCCCTCGCCTCCGAGGGCAGCTTCATATATGCGCTCGGCTTCAGGCCTGCCCTGCGCGAGCCGCTCGAGACGGGCAAAATCCGCGCGCTTGCCGTCTCAAGCGGGTACGACGCGGGATATTTGGCCGTGAATTCCGCCGTCTCAAAGGCCTCCGGCGGGAGACCTGTGAACGAACTGCTCGCGCCATATATTGCGGATGCGGAGAATATGTACGAGCGGCCGCTCTCCTCCGTGCTGTTCCCCATAGCCTGAAAGGCGGTATGAATTGAAACACAAAAATATTTTTCGCCGCGCGGCGGCAGCGCTTCTGCTTGCCTGCACGGCCATGTCTTTGGCGGGCTGCGGAGGCGGCGGACGGGCGGATTCCGTCAAAATCGGCGTCTGCGTCTACAAGGGCGACGACACCTTCATAGCGAGCATGATGGACTGCTTTCAGAAGGTCGCCTCGGACTATGAGACGGAGGCGGGCGTCACCGTGAACCTCACCTTCGCGGATGCGGCAGAGAGCCAAATTACGCAAAATCAGCAGATAGAGCGCTTTCTCTCGCTGGACTACGACGTCCTCTGCGTGAACCTTGTTGACCGCACCGACGCCGCAAATGTCATTGACAAGGCGCGAGAGGCGGGCGTGCCCGTGGTCTTCTTTAACCGCGAGCCGGTCATGGAGGACATGAAAAGATGGGACAAGCTCCTATACGTCGGCTCCGACGCGCGCGAATCGGCGGAGCTTGAGGCGCAGATAATCATCGACCGCTTCAATGCCGCGCCGGAGAGCATCGACAAAAACGGCGACGGCGTCATCAAATACATTATGCTCGAGGGCGAGCGGCGGCATCAGGACGCGATAATTCGCACGGAGGTTTCGGTCGAGGCCCTGCGCGAGGCGGGGCTTAACGTCGAGAAGCTTGACGGCGGCATTGCGAACTGGAACAGGGACCAGGCCTCCGCGCTTGCGGAGACATATTTCAAGGAATACGGCAGCGAAATAGAGCTTATCATCTGCAACAACGACGACATGGCGCTCGGAGCGGCGGACGCCGCCGCAAGGCTCGGGCTGAGCTTCTCCGATATTGTCGGAATTGACGGCACGGAAAAAGGCCGCGCCGCCGTCGGGGAGGGGGCGCTGATGGGCACAGTGGTGATGGACCTTGAAGCTCACGCCGAGGCGATTTTTGCCGCCGCGCGCGCCTTCGTCGCCGGAACCGACCCCGCAGATATTCTTGAGGTCAGGGAGGACAAATCCGTCCGCGTCCCCATGTATATCGAGGTTTCGTGAAAAACAGACAAAAAAGTGCAACAGTATTGTGCGGCATGGGAGCAAAGTGCATATTATTTTGGTGGTTCTGTGGACTATTTTTCGTAGCCCTCCGGTAGGGCATGTGTTAAAATGATACTGGGTTAATAACCCATATTATTTAAAAATGGAGGAATTACCATGAAAAAGTTTCTGTCTCTTGCTCTTGTAATCGTTATGGTCTTCGCTCTCGCCGCCTGCGGCGGTCCCGCAAAGCCCGTAACCACCGCCGCTCCGACCGATGCCGGCGCCGCCACCCCCCTGAACGTCAGCGTATTCTTCTACGACTATTCCGACACCTACATAGGCTATGTCCGCGCCGACCTCGAGGGTCTGCTCAAGGACAACGCAGTCACCTATACCTTCTATGACGGCGCCAGCGATCAGGCGAAGCAGTTCACCCAGGTCGAGACCGCTCTCACCCAGGGCAGCAACCTGCTTGTCGTAAATATCGTCACCACCGGCTCCGACGAGGCCGCCCAGAACATCGTGGACGCCGCCAAGGAGAAGGACGTCCCCATCATCTTCTTCAACCGCGAAGTCTCCGATGAAGTCATCAACGGCTACGAGAAGTGCTGCTTTGTCGGCACAGACGCCGATGAGGCGGGCTACATGCAGGGCGAGATGATCGCAAACTTCCTGCAGGCAGACGACAACATGACCAAGTATGACCTGAACGCCGACGGCCAAATCTCCTACATCATGTTCCGCGGCGAGCTTGGCAATGCCGAGGCCTTCGGCCGCACCCTCTACTCCGTCACAAAGGCAAACGAGCTGCTCGGCAAGACCGTGCTTGTCCCCTCTGCCGCGAACCAGAACGACAGCACCCAGCCCGCCGACGGCATCTCCCCCTTCTATCTGTACGGCAACTGGTCTGCCTCCACCGCCAAAAACCTTATGGACACCGCTCTCACCACCTACACCCTTGACAGCGGCGACATCGAAATGATTATCGCGAACAACGATGACCAGGCTCTCGGTGCCATTGAGTCCATGAACGAAAAGGGCTACAACACCGGAGACGCCGCCGCCCCCTATATCCCCGTGTTCGGCGTTGACGCGACACCTGTCGCTCAGGACGCCATTGCCAACGCCAAAATGACCGGCTCCATCATGCAGGATCACATGGGCATGGCAAAGGGCATCTATTTCTTCATCACCAACGTCGGCGCAGGCGAAACCCTGTTCTCCGGCACTGAGGGATTCAACGTCGATGAGGGCGTTTCCAAGGTTCGTATCCCCTATGCCATCTACACCGGCAAATAAGTAAAACGCGCGCGGGGCGGAGACTTTGCCCTGTAAGCTAAACTTCTGTGGGACTGTTGCCGGAGAGCATTTCTCCGGCAGCGGTTCCAGTCTTGCATATTCGGCCCTGCCCCGGCGGGGCGGAACGGAGTTCACATGGAAGAAAAATACCTTTTGGAGATGAAACATATCTCCAAGCTGTTTCCGGGTGTGAAGGCGCTGGACGATGTGTCGCTCAGCATACGCCCGGGCACCGTGCACTCGCTGATGGGCGAGAACGGCGCAGGCAAGTCAACCCTCATGAAATGCCTTTTCGGCATCTACAATAAGGACGAGGGGGAGATATTCCTTGACGGGAAAGAGGTCTCCTTCCATTCGCCGCGTCAGGCCCTCGATAACGGCGTTGCGATGGTGCATCAGGAGCTGAATCAGGTTCACACACGACCTGTGATGGAAAACATCTGGCTCGGCCGCTTCCCGAAAAACAAGCTCGGAACCGTTGACGGCGCCGCGATGTACGCCAAGACCAAGGCGGTTTTCGATGAACTGAATATTACGATTGACCCACGCGCAAGTATCCGCTCTCTGTCCGTCTCACAGCGGCAGATGGTGGAGATAGCCAAGGCAGTCTCATTTCACAGCCGCGTGATAGTCTTTGACGAGCCGACCTCCTCGCTCGCAGAGGTCGAGGTGGAACAGCTCTTCACAATTATCAACATGCTCCGCGACAGGGGCTGCGGCATCATATATATCTCCCATAAGATGAACGAGATTCTTCGCATCTCCGACGACGTCACCGTAATGCGCGACGGCAAGTGGGTCGCCACCACCCCTGCGGGTGAGCTTACCATGGAGGTGCTCATAAAGCAGATGGTTGGCAGAGAGATAACAAACGTCTATCCCCCCAAGACCAATGTCCCCGGCGAGGTAGTGCTTGAGGTCAAAAATCTCACCGCACAGTACCTCAATCTGCATGACGTCAGCTTCTCCGCCCGCAGGGGGGAGATACTTGGCTTCGCCGGCCTTGTCGGCGCGGGGCGCACCGAGCTTATGGAGTCCATCTTCGGCATAGCCACGCTGAAGGAGGGCGAAATCTTCAAGAACGGCAAGAAAATCAAAAACCGCAGCTCCGGTCAGGCAAAGCGCCACGGCTTTGCCATGATAACCGAGGAGCGGCGGCAATCCGGTATCTTTGGCGTTCTTGATATCAAGGAAAACACAACCATCGCCAATATCCCGTCCTACAGATGGCACAATCTGTTTTTGTCCAATTCCAACATGGTCAAGGACACCGAGTGGGCGATACGCACCCTGCGCGTCAAGACCCCCGACCAGGACACAAAAATACGCTCGCTCTCCGGCGGCAACCAGCAAAAGGTCATAATCGGCAGGTGGCTTCTGACCCAGCCCGAGATTCTGCTGATGGACGAGCCGACAAGAGGCATAGACGTGGGCGCGAAATACGAGATATATCAGCTCATGATAGATTTGGCAAACGATGGCAAATCTGTTCTTGTCGTCTCGAGCGAGATGCAGGAGCTGATGGGCGTGTGCGACAGAATAATCGTCATGAGCGGCGGCAGAGTCGCGGGCGAGCTTGACGGGCCGACCTCCACGCAGGAGGAGATAATGACCCTCGCCGCAAAGTACGTATAAAGGAGCGGGCACAGATATGAACGAAAACAGCGCTCAGACCACCGGCAAAATAAAGGGCAGGCTCGCGACGAAGCTCGCCGCCTACAAGGCCCTCAGCGCAAGGGATAAGCGCAGCTGGTGGGGAAACTTTCTGCTGAACAACGCCATCTATATAGTCCTCATAATCCTCATTGTCTACGTTCAGATATACACGATGACGAACAGCAAGTTTTCCACGACCTTTTTATCCTTCGCCTCCATAATAGACATCCTCAAAAAATCCGCGGCATGCGCTTTCCTCGCGCTCGGCGTCGGCGGAATCATCGTCCTGACGGGCACAGACCTCTCGGCAGGCCGCTGCATGGGACTCTGTATGCTTGTCTCCGCATCGCTGCTGCAAAAGCCGGTTGAGGTCTATGCCAGCAAGATGTATCCCGGCATGGGCACATGGCCAATCCTCGCCGTCATAGTGCTCGTTGTCCTCATAGGCGCCATGGTGGGTGTCTTCAACGGCTTTTTTGTCGCGAAGTTCAGCCTCCACCCCTTTATTGTCACGCTCGCGACGCAGCTCATGCTCTACGGCCTTATCCTCGTCTACATGAACGCCGGCTCGAACGGCGGTGCGCCGATAGCCGGACTGACGGACGCCTACAAGACCGCGGTCAAGGGGACGGTGGACGCCTTCGGCGTCCTGATACCGTACTACGTCTTCTATGCGCTGGCGGCTATTATAATCATGTGGTTTGTCTGGAACAAGACGACACTCGGCAAAAACATGTACGCCGTGGGCGCTAATCCCGAGGCGGCAAATGTCTCCGGCGTCAACGTTAACCTCACCATCATACTCGTCTTCACCGTCGCCGGTATGCTCTACGGCTTCTCCGGCTTCGTGGAGGCGGCGAGAATAGGCTCAAACAACGCCTCGGCAGGTCTGAACGCCGAGCTGGACGCGATAACCGCCTGCGTCATCGGCGGCGTCTCCTTCACGGGCGGCACCGGCAAAATATCCGGCATCATAACGGGTGTTATAATGCTCCAGATAATCGCCGTGGCGCTCCAATGGCTCGGCGTCTCCCAAAACCTGCAATACATCATTAAAGGCGTCATAATCCTCGCCGCCGTCGCCATCGATATGCGCAAGTACCTGACCAAAAAATAATCGCGGATAGCTACAATGCCAAAAAAACACGGGAAGCAGTCAAAAATGACCGTTTCCCGTGTTTTTTGCTCAATCGCAGCCGCCGCCTTCGCAGCCGCAGGGGGCGACGCAGTCGCAGTCGGGGCCGCATATCGGCTCGCAGACTCTAAGCGCCGTCAGCTTGTCGTGCAGGATGATTTCAAGATGTGTGGCGTTCACGAGCGTCTCGTTTATTGCGCGGTTGACGGCAAGGATTTTGTCGGTGTCGTCTGTGCAGGCAATGACCTTTTGCAGCTTTTCGCCCTCCGCGTTCAGGATGTGCGAAAGGGCCGCCTCAATCAGCGCGATGGACTCAATCACGTCGCAGCAGGCGCGCTCCGGACGGCAGCGGTCGGAGCAGCAGCGATTATCAAGAATGTCATAGTTGCAGGGCGCAATCTCCGGCGCTTGGCAGGGAAGCTCCCACACCAGCAAAAACGAGTAGCTGCAATTCTTGGTGACGAGTGCGCAGAAGCGCTGCCTGCCGCTATGTATGTCGCAGGGATAGAATATCAGCGCCTCAAGCATGTAGCACTTGGGTATCTCAATTTGGAATTCAAGGTCGAAGTGGCAGTTATAGAAGGATAGGCGCTGATTGCAGCCGTAAAGCTCAATGACGGCAGAGCTTGGCGCAAGGCTGAGTACGCCGCCGTTCCAGACGCCGCAGGTTTTTTTGAGCAGCTGCGGCTGCTCGGGTGAGCGCGGCTCAACAGAGACTATACAGCCGGAAAAGGAAATCAGCAGACGGCAGTTCACGCAGTCAAAGGAGACGCCGGTGATAACGGAGCCGCAGTCCTCACAGGGGTAAATGTTCAGGCAGTCAATTTCGTTGAAGCAGGTGTCGAGCTTAAAAAGCTTGTGGTAATGTCTGTCCGTCGCCGCCCAAAAGCAGTTCTCGGAAATATCATAGCATATGCAGGCATAGGGCTTTGAGACGTTGAAGCTGTCCGTCTCGCAGAAGCAAGCGTCGTATTTGATTATCTGGCAATCGGCCGGGCAGGTCAGATAAAAATAACAGCCGTCGAAAGCAAGACCCTCATACCTGAAGCCGCATCTGTTGGGCAAAGGCGTTTCACAGCCGGTTGGAAGCATCATCATGGGTTCCTCCTCAAAAATAGCAGCTTTATTATTGCCTGAAGTATATTATGTGCCTGCGTCCGCAATTGTTCATGGCA
>JAVVTL010000010.1:15040-33072 GCA_036653715.1 Oscillospiraceae bacterium | reverse complement strand
GCGCTTTTTTGACAGGCTGAGTTTTTTATATGGTTTTTATACGGTCTCCGGGAGCTTGCAGACGTCTATCCACGCCTTGGATTTGGAGTATTTTTCCAGCTCGTCCATGTTAAGCTCGATTGCGCTTTTGCCGCTGCCGACGGCGGGGAAAACGGTGTTGAAGCGCTTTAGGCTCTCGTCGAGGTAGACGTCCACGCCATCGTTTATTCCGAAGGGGCAGACGCCGCCGACAGGGTGACCGACAAGCTCCAGCACCTCCTCCGCCGTGGGCATCTTTGCCTTGAAGCCGAAGAAATCCTTGAATTTGCGGTTATCTATCCGCGCGTCGCCGGCGGCGAGAATGAGCAGGCAGCCGCCCTCCTGCGTTTTGAAGGACAGCGTCTTGGCTATCCTCGCGCCCTCTACACCGAGGGCGGCGGCGGCAAGCTCCACAGTAGCGCTCGAGACCTCGAACTCTATCACGCGCTCCTCCATGCCGAATTGTCTGAAATACTCTCTGCCTTTTTCGATTGACATTTATCCCATGCCTTCCTTATATAAATATATTAATATTTTTTGCGCATCATTTTATCTGCACAGCGATTCAAGCAAATCGAGCGTCCCGTCGCCCTGAGCCATGGCAAGGCTCTCCGCAAAAATCACGTCGTCTATCTCGTAGTAATCCACAAAATAGCGCAGCTTCATAGCCGAATAGCTCCTGTAATCGAGGACATAGACGTTGTGGTAGTGCTGTGTCAGAAACGGCGCAAAGGGATTGCCGAAGGAATCCTTAATCAGCACGCAGTTTTGAGCCTCGGGCAGGTCGTTGTTGGTTATGAGTGTCATCGGATGGTCGCCGCCGAGGAACGCCATGTATTTCGAGTTCGCGTCCGCCTTTGACATGTCCGTCAGCACCGGCCAGGGGAAGGTTCCCCCCTCCTGCGAGGTAATCTGCATACTTATGTCGCCGGGCGGATTGTAGGCGAAGACGGTGTCCTCGCGCAGCTTCGAGTTTTGGTTGCAGCTCCAAAAATAGCTGCCCTTGAAGCCGGGAAGCTCCATGACCTCGTAATTTTCAAGAGGCACAGGCTCAAAGCCCGCCACGGCGCAGAGCTGCGAATAGCCGTAATATGCGCCAAGCGCCGTCCAATGGTGGTCGGTGCGGAAATACAGATACTCGTCGTTGTGCTCCACAAGCGTGTTGAAGATATTGACCTTCTTGACGTTATCATTCATGTTCTTAAACATGTAGCTTATGGACGCGCCCTGGTCGGAGCTTTTGATTTTTTCCATGTAGTCGGAGGAGACAAGCACGCCGACGCTCGTGGGTATGAGGACGTCATAGACCTCCACGTCCTTCTCCGCCATCGCATCCGCAAAGCCGTTCATGAGCTTGATGTAGCGGTCGGAGCCGTATTGCGAGAAGCCGTAATACGCAAAGGCGGCGTCGCCGATTTGGAGCACGGTGCCGAAGATTACCTCCGCGTCGTTGCCGACGTCAATGCCGCCCCAGTGCTCGACGGATTTCTCCGGCGGGCTTGTGACAACGACCTCCGGCGGCGGGGGCGGGGACTCCGTCGGCGCGGGCGTCGCGCTCGGCGTCTCGGTGGGAATTGGCGTGCCGGTGGGTATCTCGTCCGCCGTGCCAAGCTCTCCGTAGAGGGTCACGTCGGAGAGGCCATGCAGTCCGTCCACGGCGGCGGCGGCGCGTATCCAGCCCTCCCGCCCCGGGAAGGTATCCGAAAACCATGCGGAAATGCCGTCAAAATACTCGCCCGAGACAAGCGTCTCGGCGCTGAAGCTCGGGAATGCCGTCAGCTCGCGCTTCTCGCTCATGGACTCCTTGGGGCGCAGTGGGATTATGAAGGCCACAACCGTCAGCAGCGCCATGACGGTGAAAAACGGCAGCGCAAGACGGAGGCGGTGTGTCTCCGCCTCGCGCTTTTCCCGCCTTGTGGCGCGGCCCTCGCTATTTGGTTTTTCTTCCGGGAGCTTGTTCATTTTAATCCTCAAAACTGAAAGTAAATAAACGGGTTATAGCTTGCGCCCACGAGCGAAGCCGTGGAGAGCAGGAGCAGACCCACAGGTATGACGGCATAGCGCAGAAGCTCCCACACTCTGCCAAAGGCGGGTCTGCGCGCGGCGCGAAGCTCGAGACGTGCGCCAATAATTTTCACAAGCGGCGTGCAGGCAAGGACGGAGACAATGAGCAAAAACAGATTGTTTTTGAGCTGCGTCGTCACCGCAAAATCCGCAAGTGCGTTGCCGTTTTGTCCAAACAGGGCGGCAAGCACGGTGACGCCGAGGCGCAGGTCGGTGAAACGGAAAATTACCCAGCCCAAAAACACGACAATCAGCAGATAGAGGTGCGAAAAAACCTTTGGCAGCCTGTCCAACAGGCGCGAGAGGAACAGGCGCTCGAGCAGGATAAAGACAAAAAACCACAGCCCCCAGAGGACGAAGTTCCAGCTTGCGCCGTGCCAAAGCCCCGTCAGCGCCCAAACGGCAAGGAGATTAAGCACGTTGCGCCAAGGCGAGCGCTGCCGCCCGCCGAGGGGGATATAGACATAATCTCGGAAAAATGTGCCGAGGCTGATATGCCAGCGCCGCCAAAATTCCGTGACCCCGCGCGAGATGTAGGGGTAGTCAAAGTTCTCCGGGTAGTGCAGGCCGAGCATTCTGCCCATGCCCACCGCCATGTCAGAGTAGGCGGAAAAATCGAGGTATATCTGGAGCATAAACGCCAAAACACCGAGCCATGCGCCCAAAACGGGCAAGCGCGACAGCGCATCAGCGTTAGCGCCGAAAAGCGCGGCGTTCGAGGCTGTCCCGTTCGCCAAGAGGAGGGCGTCCGCCAAGGCGCCGCAGGGGTTTGCAAGCAGGGTCTTCTTGGCAAGTCCCGCACAGAAGCGCGAGATGCCCGGGAGCAAATCGGAGCGCTCGTCGCGCGCCTCAAAAAGCTCCGTGGCTATGGTCTTGTAGCGGACAATCGGGCCGGCGACGCATTGGTGGAACAGCGCGGCATAGAGCAGGACGTTCCAATAGCTCGCCTGCGGCTCCGCGTCCCCGCGGTATACGTCCACGACATATGTCAAAAGCTGAAAGGTGTAGAAGGATATGCCTATCGGCAGGGCGATGTTCGCAATAAAAGCCGGCGGCGTGCCAAAGACCGAGCAGATGAGCCCCGAGTATTTAAAGAAGCCTATAAGGATTATGTCAACCGCACAGGATATGGCAAGCCAAGCCCTGCGCTTTCGCTCGTCTCCTCCGACGACGCGCAGAGCGCAGAACCAAGATGAAAATGCCATGAACATCAGCAGCAGAACGTATTTCGGCTCGCCCCATGCATAGAATACGAGCGAGAATAGGAGCAGCGAGGTGTTCTTCGCCCGTTTGCTCCCGCAGAGGGAGTAGACAAGAAGCGAGAGCGGCAAAAAAGCGTATAAAAATATAAGGCTTGAAAAAACCATGTCTTATGAGCACCATATTCGTTGAATTTCATACATTATATACCGCGGTTAATCCGGGCGCAACCGCAAAAGCTAAAGCATACCTAAGGATACGCCTATTCTCCGACGGAACTTCGGCAGAATTTCAAAAATTTGCATGTCGGCAGTCGGAATATCGGCGTATCCCGGGGTCAAAATATATTCGGGTAGTGAACCCGAAACAGAAAAAGGAGATGCACTATATGACTTCCAAGGGAAATCTCGTAAACCCCAATGCTCGCGAGGCTCTTAACCGCTTCAAGATGGAGGCCGCCGGCGACGTCGGCGTCAGCCTGAAGCAGGGGTACAACGGCGACCTGACCAGCCGTCAGGCCGGCAGCGTGGGCGGCCAGATGGTCAAAAAGATGATCGAAGCCTACGAAAACGGCATGAAGTAATCTCCCCCGATATATCGGAAACATCCCGCCGCCTTATGGCGGCGGGATGTTTATTTTGCCAAAAAACATGTTTTTGGCAAAATAAACGCCGCTGTGCCACATTTTTAGGCTTTTATCGTCAGCACAAGGTTCAGGGTGAAGACGCCGTCTTCTTGGGTGGCCTCGAGATAGCCGCCGTATTCCTCGGTCACGCCTCTCATGCTGTTCAGGCCAAGCCCGTGCCCTTCGCCCTTGGAGCTTCGGAGCTCGGGGTCAAGCTCTCCGGCGTAGCCGTTTTTGACGACAATAACAAGATTGTCGTACACGCGCTTGCCCTCAATGGCGATAAATCGTCTCGCGCCTTCCGCCTTACGCGCCGCATCAAAGGCGTTTTGAAGGGAGTTTCCGAGCAGTATGCCAAGGTGCGCCTTGTTGGGAAGCCGGTTTTCGTCGTAGCTCATCTGCGCCGAAAAGTCAATGTTCTCTTCCGCGCACAGCTCGCGATAATGCTCGACAAAGCTGCCCGTGATGAGATTTTCCTCCGACAGCACGCGCTGGGGCAGGAGTGCGCTTGTTTTTTTTATGTATTCCATGGCGTTGGCTTTATCGTCATTTTCGATAAGGGCGGAGAGCGCCGAGAGGTGGTGGCTCATGTCGTGGCGCAGTCTGCGCACCTGGTCTATGCCCTCCATGGTCGCCTGATATTCCTTTTCCGCCAGCGCAAGCTGAAGCTGCGCCATTTTCGCTTCCGCTTCCGCGGCAAAGCGCTGACCGATTGTGGCAAGCGTGCGAAAAGCCAGTACATAGCCGCAGATATTGACCGCCATCAGTCCGAAGTTCGGAAGCGCGCTATGGAATCCGAGTGCCGGCCACGGCGCCCATGCGTCAATCAAAAACAGTGAGCCGAAATAGCAGATAACGCTGAAAATGGTAAGCGTTGTGAGGTTTTCACGGAAAGCCGCCAGCGCAGTCCGCACGACATTTCGCAGCCATTTGAAATAGAAGACGCAAAACGCGGAGGAAAAAATGAGATAGCAAATCAAAACCGTCAAATCGGGCGGGAACGCAAACCCTCCCACAAGCAGCATTGCCGTTGTGCGGGATATCAGCAGAATCAGATACATGAAGTCAACTGCCAAAAAATAGTTGAATATCCGCTGCGGCATCGGGATGTTCGGAAAAAGATACATATATCCGAAGATAAAAATACAGCCCACAAAAGAGGCTATGCGCTGCTCCGCATATTGCGGAAGAAGGCCGTTTAAAACCTCTCCAAGGGGAATGCAAACGGCGAAAATTATAAGCCATGTGATAACACAGCGCCAGAATTTCTTTGGGCTTTTATAGAGGGTGTGCGCAATCATCATGCCTATTGCCATATTAATTGCACTGATAAGCTCCGCCACATGGCCCAATGCGTACATCCGCCGCACCTCCTATAATGATGTGAGATACCCGAAATATTTCTTGCGTATCTGCGACAGCTCCCGCTTGCGTATGAGCACCGAGGTACCGAGAGTCGTTATGAACGCATCGTCCTCTACACGGCGGACATAGTTCATATTTACGATGAAGCTCTGGTGACAGCGCAAAAAATTCCGTCCCCTGAGAGCGGCCTCAAGCGTATCAAGCTTTTCATAAAGCTCGGCGGTTGCACCGTTTTTGAAGTTCAGCAGGACTTTTTTGTCGCGGCTTTCCACGGAAACTATGTCATCCGAAACAAAGAGACGCCCCTGCAAAAAAATACTGCGCGGGCGGTAGCTCTGCAAGAATCTTTCCATCACCGCGGTCAGCTTCTCCCGCGAAAGAGGCTTCAGAAGATAGGACAGCGCGGCTACGTCGTAGCTCTGTATGGCAAAGTCCGGCGAGGTGGTTAAAAACACTATGGGGATGTCCAGCTCTGCCGCGCGTAGCGCCTCCGCGGTTTTGAGACCGTCCATGCCGTCCATATAAATATCCAGAAAAATCAGGTCAAGCTCGCAGTCCGGCTCAATGCACGCTTTCGCCAGCTCCTCGCCCGAGGCATATTCCTCATAGGAGGCCTTCAGGCAGCGCTGCTCAAAAAGACTCGCAAGAATCGCCTTCAGAGTCTCCCGTTCCTCTTGGAAATCATCGCAAATGGCAATATGAAACACCCTGTCAACTCCCATCCGCACGAATTATACTAATTTTACCATTTAAGCGGTATAATGGCAAGCATTGCAGAAATTTCTCCCATTTTCCGATGGAGCGCCTAAGCAGGCTGTTTGCTTTGCCAAGGCTTGCGCCCGAGGGCGCTCGGCGGAATGGAATAACAGCCGACAGAAGCGCTGATGTGGCTCTATCGGCTGCTGTTATCAGGATTTGTATTCGAATTCGAGGTCGTATATGCTCACGGTATCGCCGTCGCTGACGCCGAGGGTTTCCATGCGGTCGTAGACGCCCGCGTCACGCATTGCGCGGTCAAACCACATGAGCGACTCGTGGTCCGAGAAATTCACCGTTGAGGCGAGGCGGGCGAGCCAATCGCCCGTTACCGTCCAAAGGTCGTCCTCGTGCTCTATGACGAGGTCGTCTGCGGTTCCGAGCACCGGCACGGGCGCGACATAGTCCGGCTCATAGACGGTTATGGGCGGCAGCGAGGCGAGCCTGCCCGCGGCGGCGCGCATAAGCTCACGCGTGCCCGTGGTGGCGGCGGCGGAAAGCTCAAAGAATTCGTAGCCGCGCTCGGTGACATAGGCGCGGAGCTTTTCGAGGTTCTCGCGCGCGTCGCCCAGCAGGTCGCATTTGTTTGCGGCGACAAGCTGCGGGCGCTCGGCAAGCTCGGGGTTATATTTCTTAAGCTCGTTGTTGATGGCCTCAAAGTCCTCGATGGGATCGCGCCCCTCGCTGCCCGATACGTCCACAAGGTGGATGAGCAGGCGGCAGCGGTCGATATGGCGCAGAAAGTCGTGACCGAGACCCGCGCCCTCGGATGCGCCCTCGATTATTCCCGGTATATCCGCGAGCACGAAGGACACGCCCTCGTCCACATAGACGACGCCGAGGTTCGGAAACAGCGTTGTGAAGTGGTAGTCGGCAATCTTCGGGTGGGCGTTGGAGACGACGGAGAGCAGCGTGGATTTGCCGACGTTCGGGAAGCCGACAAGCCCCGCATCCGCCAAAAGCTTCAGCTCGAGCATTATGGTGTGTGCCTCGCCGGGCAGTCCGGGCTTTGCAAAGCGGGGGGCCTGACGCGTGGGCGTGGCAAAATGCTTATTGCCCCAGCCGCCTCTGCCGCCGCGCGCGGCGACAAATTCCTCGCCCGAGGACATGTCGTGCATGATGGTGCCTGTATCGGCGTCGCGCAGGACTGTGCCGCGCGGAACGCGTATGCGTATGCCCGCGCCGTCCTTGCCGGAGCAGCGTTTATTCTGCCCCGCCACGCCGGTGCCGGCTATGAATTTGCGTTTGTAGCGGAAGTCGATAAGCGTGGACATATTGTCGTCCGCGACGAAGACGATGTCTCCCCCGCGACCGCCGTCGCCGCCGTCCGGCCCGCCTGCCGCAACGAATTTTTCGCGGTGGAACGCCACGGCGCCGTTGCCGCCGTCTCCCGCGCGAACTGTTACCGTGACCTTGTCAACAAAAGATGATGCCATGGTTACTCCTTATAAAAAATGGCGGGAACAATCTGCTTGCTCCCGCCGGTTCCCATTATTGGGCGATTTCGTAAACAGAGACCTTCTTGCGGTCCTTGCCCATGCGCTCGAACTTGACATTCCCGTCCGACAATGCGAACAGAGTGTCATCCTTACCCTTGCCAACGTTGGTGCCCGGGTGGATTTTGGTTCCGCGCTGCCTGACAAGGATGTTGCCGGCAAGGACAAACTGTCCGTCGGCTCTTTTGGCTCCGAGACGCTTCGACTCACTGTCGCGGCCGTTTCGGGTGGAGCCCATTCCTTTTTTATGTGCCATTTGGTTACACCTCCAATGTCATTCTGCGGAACTTCTTACGCGATGGATTCAATTTGAATCTTGGTGTAGGGCTGTCTGTGGCCCTGGGTGCGATGATAGCCCTTTTTGGGTTTCATCTTATAGACGCGGATTTTCTTGCCGCGACCGTTCTTCACGACATTCGCCGTGACGACGGCACCCTCGACTGTCGGTACTCCGAAAACGGAGCCGGCTTCGTCGATGACGGCGAGAACGCGGTCGAACTTTACGCTCGTGCCGGCCTCTGCCTCGAGCTTTTCGACGTAAATGACGTCGCCCTCGGCAACGCGGTATTGCTTTCCGCCGGTTTCGATGATGGCATGCTTCACTGATTTTTCATCCTCTCTTATAAGAGACTCGCTCTCAAGGCGGCGGGAAACCCGCTCTTAATTGCCTTTTCAACGCGGCCTTAGCATTTTATCACGGAGAATCCCCCGTGTCAACAACATTTGCGGCGGCAATTACTTCAAAATCACCTTATTGACGTTCTTTTTTCCTCTGCGCAGGATTATTCCCTCGCGCAGCTCCGCCGCCGTGAAGGCTTTGGAGATGTCGTCAATCTTTTCGTCGTTTGCCGTGACTCCGCCCTGGGTGACGTTGCGGCGCGCGTCCGACTTTGAGGGGCACAGCCCCGTCAGCGTGAGCAGGGAGAGGATATCCAACGCGCCTTCGCCGAGGTCGGCCTCGGTAAGCTCGGTGGTCGGCATATTCTCGTGGTCGGCGCTGCCGCCGAAGGCCGCGCGAGAGCCTTCCCTTGCCTTATTTGCCTCCTCCTCGCCGTGGATGAGGCTTGTCAGCTCATAGGCGAGAATATCCTTTGCCTCGTTCAGCTTGGCGTCCTTCCAGTCGGACATCGCGTCGATTTGCTCGAGCGGGAGGAAGGTCAGCATACGCAGGCACTTCAGCACGTCGGCGTCGTTGGTGTTGCGCCAGTACTGGTAGAATTCGTAGGGGCTTGTCTTATCCGGGTCGAGCCAAACGGCACCGGACTGGGTCTTGCCCATTTTCTTGCCCTCGGAGGTGAGCAGCAGGGTGATGGTCATGGCATAGGCGTCCTTGCCGAGCTTGCGGCGGATAAGGTCCGTGCCGCCCAGCATGTTGCTCCACTGGTCGTCGCCGCCGCACTGCATGTTGCAGCCCACGGTCTTGTACATGTGGTAGAAGTCGTAGCTCTGCATTATCATGTAGTTGAACTCAAAGAAGGACAGACCCTTTTCCATGCGCTGCTTGTAGCACTCGGCGCGGAGCATATTGTTCACGGAGAAGCAGGAGCCGACCTCGCGCAGAAGGTCGATATAGTTGAGCTTCAGAAGCCAGTCGGCGTTATTGAGCATGAGCGCCTTGCCCTCGGAAAAGTCGATGAACTTGGACATCTGTTCCTTGAATCTGTCGCAGTTGTGGCAGATGGTTTCCTCCGTCATCACGGTGCGCATATCGGAGCGCCCCGAGGGGTCGCCCACCATGCCCGTTCCGCCGCCGATGAGGGCTATCGGGCGGTTTCCCGCCATTTGCAGGCGCTTCATGAGACAGAGCGCCATAAAGTGACCTACATGCAGGGAATCCGCGGTGGGGTCGAACCCGATATAAAAGGTTGCCTTGCCGTTATTGAGAAGCTCTCTGATTTCTTCCTCGTCAGTGACCTGAGCGATAAGGCCTCGCGCGCGCAATTCCTCGTATATTTTCATGTTTTATCTCCTTTTTGTCAATCCTCGGTTTTCTCGTCCATTAATTCAGCCGCACGCTTGGCGCAATAGGAGATATATTCGTCGCAGCGCCCGTGGCCGGAGGCCGCGATAAGCTCCGCGCAGCGGACACAGCCGAAGGTCTCGGCAAATTCCGCCGCAAGACCCTTGGACATTGCGGCAATCGGCACGTCCTTGCCGCCCTTGCCGTCCTTTGCGACGCGAAGGCCCATTGCCATGACAGCGCCGGATATTGCGCCGCAGACCTCGCCCGCTCTGAAGCCGCCGCCAAAGCCGGCCGAAGCCGCCGCTGCCTGATTTTCCGGCATATCGGTATAATCTTCAAGAGCGCAAACGACGCTCTGTGCGCAGTTTTGCCCCGCCGTGTGAAGGTCAACCGCTTTTTTTCCGTAATCCATGTTATTGTTCCCCTTTCAAAGTGTTTTTATATTCCGTTGCGGAGGTGAGCTGTTCGTCGGCGCTTTTCAGCGTCGTCGCGGTAATGTTGGCTCCGCCGTGGAGCCTTGCCAGCTCATGCGTTCTGCCGTCCCTGTCAAGAGGGGTCACAGCGGTATAGGTTCTGCCGCCCCGCTCGGTCTTTTCGATGCGGAAGTGGCAGTCGGCCATCGCCGCTATCTGCGGGAGATGGGTGATGCAGATGACCTGCTTTCTGCGGGAAAGCCGCCCGAGCTTCTCGCCCACGCGCTGAGCGGCTATGCCGGAGACGCCCTCGTCAATCTCGTCGAACACCATGGACTGCACGGTGTCGCGCTCGGAGAGCACGTCCTTCATGACGAGCATGATTCGCGCAAGCTCGCCGCCCGAGGCTATGCGGGCTATGCGCCCCGGCTTCTCGCCGGCGTTTGCCGACATGAGGAAGCGCACGGTGTCACAGCCGTTCTCGTCGAAGCCGGGAGCGCCGGACAGCGGCAAAAGCTCCGTCTCAAAGAGCACGGAGGGCATGTTCAGCTCGCGCAGGCCGGACTCAATGCGCTTTTGCAGGGCGAGCCCCGCCTCACGCCGCTTTTTTGAGAGCCCATGCGCGAAATTATACGCTGTTTTTTCCTTTTCCGCAAGTAGCCCCTGTAGCTTTTCTCGGCGCTCGTCCGCGTATGCAAGCTCGTCCAAACGGCGCTCGCAGTCCGCAAGCAGGGCGATAAGCCCGGACTCGTCCGCCGAGTATTTTTTCTCGAGCCGCCTGAGCTGTGACAGGCGCGTCTCGAGTGCGTCATATTCCTCCGGCGCGAAATCGAGGCTGTTTTTGAAGTCGCGCAGCCGCTCCGCCGCGTCCTCGCTTATGGCGAGCGCCTCGCGGATTTGGGTCGCCGCCTGCGACAGCTCGGGCGCGAGCAGCGCTGCCCTCCCGGCGGCGGTCGCGGCGCTGCCCAGCAGCTCCGCCGCGCTGCCGTCCCTGCCGTAAAGCGCCTCATAGGCGTCGTCCACGGACTCCGTCAGCTTCTCGGCGTTCCGCAAAAGCTCGCGGCGGGACTCAAGGGTTTTTTCCTCGCCGGCCTTGAGGTCGGCGGCGGAAAGCTCCTCGATGCGATAGCGCAGGCTCTCCTCGAGGCGGCGTTTTTCCTCCTCGCCCATGTTCAGGGAGTGCAGCTCCGCCAAGGCGGCACGGTAATCGGCATAAAGCGCGCGATAGGCGTCAAGCTCCGCCGAAAGTCCCGCAAAGCCGTCAAGGTAGTCCCTGTGCCTTGCCTCGTCCATGAGCTGCCTGCCGTCGTTTTGACCGTGGATATCCAAAAGTCTCGCGCCGAGGGAGCGGAGCTGAAGCGCGGAAACCGACACGCCGTTGACCGTGGCGGCGCTCTTGCCGTCCGACGAGATGCGGCGGCGGATGACGAAGCTGTCCTCCGGCTCAATGTCGTTTTCGGTAAACCAAGCCTCTGCGCCCTCGGTTGTGAAGACCGCCGTTACCGAGGCCCTGTCCGCTCCGAAGCGCACTAAATCGCGGCTCGCCCTGCCGCCCAAAACGGCGCTGAGCGAGTCGATGACGATGCTTTTGCCCGCGCCCGTCTCACCCGTGAGGACATTGAGACCCGACACGGGTTCAATGTCCGCCCGTTCGATGACGGCGATATTTTCGATGTGGAGTTCAGTCAGCATAAGTCGTTCCTCCCCTGACGTGCGTCAGAAAAGCTCCTTAATCTCCTCGCAGAGGGCGGCGGCGGAGCGCAAATCGCGCATTGCGAGAAAGGCTGTGTCGTCCCCCGCGACGCTGCCGACAAGGTCGTCGATGCCCATGCCGTCCAGCGCGGAGCTTGCCGCCATTGCGAGGCCCGGCAGGGTCTTGATGACGATGATGTTCTGGGCCGTCTCACAGCTCACGACGCTCTCGCGGAATATCTTCCGCAGGCGCTCGTCGTGGCTCGCGGCCTTGTCCTGTCTTGAGACGACATAGCGGTAGCTGCCGTTGGAGGACAGCTCCTTCACGAGGCGCAGTTCCTTAATGTCGCGCGATAGGGTCGCCTGAGTGCTCTTGAGTCCGCGCTTCAGCAGTTCCTCCATGAGCTGATTTTGGGTGTCTATCTCGCGGCTCGCGATTATCTCCAATATGACGCTCTGTCTTGCGGTTTTCATATGTCAATCTCCTTCACATACAGTGTGTGAGTTTATCAAAGGCGGTGTCGTAAAAGCTCCTGATGCCCATATCCGCCACGATGACGGAATTTTTTGAGCGGAAGACATGGATTTCGTCCCCGCCCTCAAGCTCCATTGCCTCCGAGCCGTCCACCGAGAGCAGGGCGCGTCTGCCGCGCAGGCGCTCCGGCGTCACGACGAGCCTGCGCTCCGAGGAGAGCACAAACGCCGTCGCCGCCATGACGTGGGCGCAGATTGGGGTGACGAGGAGGTTATGCGCCTCCGGCTCGACAATCGGCCCGCCGGCGGACATTGAATAGGCGGTGGAGCCTGTCGGCGTCGCGATTATCACGCCGTCGCCCGAGAAGCAGGATATCCCCACGCCGTCGGCTGTGACGTTCAGGCCGATGCAGCTCACGTCGCTTTTGACCACGACGTCGTTTATCGCACAGTTTTTGTAGATTATCCCGCCCTCGCGCTGAAGCTCGACCTCCATGGTCATGCGGCGGCTTTGGCGGAATTCGCCTGCGGCGGCGCGCGCGACAAGCGCGATTTCCTCCGGCTCTATGGAGGCCATAAAGCCCTTTGTGCCGACGTTTACGCCCAGCAGGGGTATGTCGCTGCCGATTACCGCCCTCGCCACATGCAGAAATGTGCCGTCCCCGCCGAAGGAGATTATCATTGACGCCTCAGCCGCGGAGTCTTGCAGCGGGGTCATCGGGGAATTTTCGGGAATTTCCACAAAGACGGGGCTGACGATTGCTTTGAAGCCCGCGTCCTCCAATATTTTCTTTGCCTGCAGGGTGAGAGCAAGACCCCTGTCGCGGTAGGGGTTTGGACAGAGCACTATTGTGTTGTTCATTATTTATTCAGCTCCCCGTGGGACGCCGCGACTATCGCCGCCACGTCCTGCTCCGACGTCTCGTGGACGCCCTTTCGCAGATATGCAAGGTATTCGATGTTCCCCTCCGGTCCGCGGATGGGGGAATAGTCAAGTCCCATGACCGTGTAGCCCGCCGTTGGCGCGAAGGCAAGAAACTCCGCCAGCACGCGCTCGTGCACCGCCGTGTCGCGGACTACGCCTTTTTTGCCGACGTCCTCCCTTCCCGCCTCGAACTGGGGCTTTATGAGGCAGACAACGGGTGCCGAGTCGCGCAGTACCTCGCGCACCGAGGGCAGGATAAGGCGCACGGATATGAAGGAGAGGTCCATGACCGCCATGTCCATCGGCTCCGGGAACATATCGGGCGTGAGGAATCTCGCGTTTGTGCGCTCCATGGAGGTGACGCGCTCATCGCTCCTGAGGCTCCATGCGAGTTGGCCGTAGCCCACGTCCACGGCGTAAACCCGCGCCGCGCCGTTTTTGAGGAGCACGTCCGTAAAGCCGCCGGTGGAGGCGCCGCAGTCCACGCAGGCAAAGCCGGCGGGGTCTATCGGGAAGACCTTCAGCGCCTTTTCGAGCTTGAAGCCGCCGCGCGAGACATAGGGGCAGGCGTTGCCGCGAACCTCTATCTTTGCGTCCTCGGAGATGGGGGTGCCGGGCTTTTCGGATTTTTGCCCGTCCACATAGACGAGGCCGCTCATTATGGTGGTCTTTGCCCGCTCGCGGCTCTCCGCGAGGCCGAGGTCAAAGAGCCGCTGGTCAAGTCTTGTTTTACTCATTTCATCAGCTCCGCTCCGGCGGCGGCAATTCCCTCGCCGTCCAAGCCGTAATGCTTCCAAAGAATCGGCACGTCGCCCTGCGGGGCAAGCCCCTCGCCGAGGTTTATGAGTCTTGCGGAGAAGCAGAGCTTTCCCGCCGCGGCCGCCATAAGTTGGGAGCCTATGCAGGCGCTCGCGCAGACCTCCTCCGCCACAAGAAGCCGACCGGTTTTGCCGAGGGATTCGAGTATCGGCGCGGCATCGAGCGGGGCGAGCTGCAGGGGCTTGATTATCTCGGCGGAGATTCCCGCCGCTTCGAGGAGACGCGCGGCCTCAAGCGCGCTGTTCACAAGCGTGCCGTAGGCGACTATGGTGAGGTCATTTCCCTCTCGCAAAACGGAGGTCGGGGAGAGGTCGCACGCCCTGTATTCGCCCTCGCCGCCGCGCGGATAGCGCAGCGCCACGGGGCCTTCGGTTTCGAGGACGGCGCGGCGGAGGCAGGCCCTCAGCTCCGCAAAGGAGGCGGGGGCAAGAATTGTCATTCCCGGCACGGAGCCGAGATAGGCGAGGTCAAAAACGCCGTGGTGGGTGACGCCGTCGCCGCCCACAAGGCCGGCCCTGTCCACGCCGAAAACGACGTGCAGCTTTTGGATTGCCGTGTCGTGGATGAGCATGTCGTAGCCGCGCTGAAGGAAGCTTGAATAGATGGCGGCGACGGGGAGCAGCCCCTGCTTTGCCATGCCCGCCGTCATGGAGACGACGTGTCCCTCGGCAATTCCGGCGTCAAAAAAACGTTCCGGGCAGCGGCTTGCAAAGCCCGAAAGTCCCGTCCCGTCGGCCATTGCGGCGGTCACGGCGACGACTCTCTCGTCCTGCGCCGCCAGCTCCTCGAGGGCAGTGCCGAAGACATCGGAAAAAGAGCGCCCGCCGCTCTTGAGGGTGCCCGTCAGCGGGTCGAATTCGCCCACGCCGTGGTATTTTTCGGGGTGGCGCTCCGCCCATGGGTAGCCCTTGCCTTTTTTTGTGATGACGTGCAGCAGCACGGGGATGCGCATATCCCGCGCCCAGCGTATTGCCGCCTCAAGCTCCGTGAGGTCGTGCCCGTCCACGGGGCCGAGGTAGTAGAGGCCCATGTCGTCGAAGATGTTGTCCGGCAGGATGCTGTCCTTGACGCCCTCCTTGACGGTATGGAGAAAATTGTAAAGTGAGGGGAGCTTGCCGACGGCTTCTCTGTAGCGGCGCTTGAAGGCAAAGTAGCCGGGCTTCACGCGCAGGCCCGAGAGGAGCTTTGCCATGCCGCCGACGTTGGAGGCGATGGACATGGCGTTGTCGTTGAGGATGATTACGAGAGGCTCCCCCGACTGCCCCGCATTGCAGAGGCCCTCATAGGCGAGGCCGCCGGTGAGCGCTCCGTCCCCGATGACGGCGACGACGTCGTAGTCGTCATGCAGTCTTGTGCGGGCGCTTGCCATGCCGAGGGCGACGGAGACGGAATTGGAGGCGTGACCGGCTATAAAGGCGTCCGTCCCGCTCTCGCAGGGCTTGGGAAAGCCGGATATGCCGCCGTAGCTGCGCAGGTTTTTGAAGCCCTCGCGCCTGCCGGTAAGGAGCTTATGGGTATAGCTCTGATGGCCGACGTCGAAGACGATTCTGTCCCGCTGCGGGTCATAGACCCTGTGCAGGGCGACTGTAAGCTCCACCGCGCCGAGATTTGAGGCGAGATGTCCGCCGGTCTTTGCTATGCTGTTTATTAAAAATTCTCTTATATCGGCGCAAAGCTCGGGCAGCTGCGACTTCGCAAGCGCCCGCAGCTCCGCGGTGGAATTGACCCTATCAAGAATAGACAATAATATGTTCCTCGCAATTCAGATGTAAAGTTAATGATAACAAAAAGTGCCCGGCATTTCAATAGCATGCGGGCGCTTTTTTCATTCTATTCACATTATAATGAATATTCCGTTCATTTCCTGCGCTCCGCGAGGGAGTCTGCCAGTTCGGAGAGGAAGCTGTCGCCTCCAAGCTGTGTTGCCGTGGTCTTGGCGGCTTCGGTGAGGCGGGCTATCATGTCGGCGCATTTCTCCTCGCCGTAGAGGGACATGAAGGTGGTCTTCCCCTCGGTTTTGTCGGAGCCTATGGGCTTGCCCAGCTCCTCGTCGGTGGAGAGAACGTCAAGCATGTCGTCGCGGATTTGGAAGGCGGCACCGAGCGTCGCGCCGTACATCCCCGCAAGCTGAAGCTTTTCCTCGGGCGCTCCGGCACATGCCGCGCCCATCATGCAGACGCAGGAGAGCAGACTGCCCGTCTTGCGCGCCTGAAGGTCCAAAAGCTCGTCCGACGAAAGCGTTTTTCCGTCCGACGCGACGTCCACGAACTGACCGCCGCAGATGCCGTCCACTCCGGCGGCGCTCGCCAAAAGCTCCGCGCATTGCAGACGCCGCCCCGCAGAAAGGCCGGAGCGCAAAATTGTTCCGAAGGCCTCCGCCTGAAGCGCGTCCCCCGCGAGGGTCGCCGTGCACTCGCCGTAGACCATGTGGTTTGTGGGCTTGCCGCGGCGCAGCTCGTCGTTGTCCATGCAGGGCAGGTCGTCGTGTATTAAGGAATAGGTGTGCAGCATCTCTGCGGCGCAGGCCACGGGCAGAGCCTCTCGAACCTCGCCCCCGCAGGCGCGGCAGAACGCCAGCACAAGTATCGGGCGAAGCCGCTTGCCGCCCGCCATGAGGCTGTAGTCCATGGCGGAGAGCAGGCCGTCGAAGGAATAGCCGCGGCGCTTGCCGAAGTAATCCGCCAAAGCCGGCTCAATCATGTTTTTGTATTCGTCAAAGCGCTCGTCAAATGTGCTCATTTTTCCACCTCGTCAAAGGGTATTTCCTCCGGCTCGCCGTCCGCGCCCTTGCGGAGCTTTACAACGCGCTGTTCGGCGGCGTCAAGCTGCTTCTGGCAGCTTGTAATGAGGCCCGCGCCCTCCTCAAAGAGCTTGAGCGATTCCGCAAGCGGCGCGTCCCCCCGCTCGAGGGCGGTGACTATCTCGTTTAAACGAGCGAGGGACTGCTCGAAATTTTGCTTTTTTTCAGCCATACTGCTTCCTCCTGTAGGGGCGGCGCGAGAGGCCGCGGTTAAATTTTTTCCTCGACACGGCAGGCGAGCGCCCCCTCGGAAAGCCGCAGGGAGAGCCTGTCGCCGACGCTCACGGAGGCGGCGGTTTTGACTGCCGCGCCGTTTTCGTCGATTGCTATTGAGTAGCCGCGCCCGAGAACCTTGAGCGGACTGAGCGCGTCAAGCTTTGAGGCGAGGCGGATGTGCTCGCGTTTTTTGTCCGCTACTCTCGCCTCGATGACCGAGGAGAGGCGGGCGCGGGTGCCGTCCAGCTCCAGCCGCCGCTGGTCTATGAAGCCCGTCGGGCTTTTCATGACGCGGCGCGAGGAAATGTCCGCAAGCGTCGCCCCGTATTGGGTCAGGCGCTTTCGCATCGCCTGCGAGAGTCTGATGTCGGAGCTGCGCAGGGAATCCGTGACGTCTGCCGCGTCCTGCACGGCAAGCTCGGCGGCGTTGCTCGGCGTCGCGGCGCGCTTATCGGCGACGTAGTCCGCGATGGTGACGTCCGGCTCGTGGCCGACGGCGGAGATGACGGGTATTTCGCTGTCGTAGATGGCGCGCGCCACGCGCTCGTCGTTGAAGGCCCAGAGGTCTTCCATTGAGCCGCCGCCGCGCCCGGCGATGATGAGGTCGGCAAGCTTATGCCTGTTGGCGTAGCGCAGGGCTCCCGCTATCTCGGGCGGGGCCTCCGCCCCCTGAACGCGCACGGGCAGCAGCAGAACCTTTGCCCCCGGCCAGCGTCTGCCCAGCACGCGGATGACGTCGTGCACCGCCGCGCCGGCGGAGGAGGTTATGACGGCTATGCGCTCCGGAAATTTCGGGAGCGGTTTTTTGTGTTCGGGAGCAAAAAGCCCCTCTCGCTCGAGCTTTTCCCTGAGCTGCTCGAAGGCCACCTGCAAATCTCCCGCGCCCTCGGGCGTGAGATCCTCGCAGTAGAGCTGATAGGCGCCGTCCCTCGTGTAGACCGCCACGCGACCGAAGGCGGTGACGCCCATGCCGCTCTCGGGTCTGAAGCGCAGGCGCGACGCGGCGCTCTTGAACATGACGCAGCGCAGACTGCTGTCCGCGTCCTTCAGGGTGAAGTAGTGGTGACCGGAGGGATACATTTTGTAGTTTGAAAGCTCGCCTCTCACGCTGACCCCGGAAAGGCGCGGGTCGGCGTCCAAAAGCTGCTTTATTTGGGTGTTAAGCTCCGATACGGAGAGGACTTCGCGTTCCATTATTCCTCCGCG
>JAVVTL010000010.1:1394-14940 GCA_036653715.1 Oscillospiraceae bacterium | reverse complement strand
CGGCCTCTGTTTCCTCAAGGGAGACAAGGGGCGGCTCGGCGTTCATCTCGGCGCGCATGAAGCTGCCGAGGATGCCGTTTATGAAGGAGACCGTCTCCGGCTCGTCGTAGAGCTTGGCAAGCTCCACGGCCTCGTTTATGGCGACGGAGGGGGGCACGTCCTCGACATAGAGGATTTCGCAGAGTGCGCAGCGCAAAATGGCGGACGCCGTCTTGGAGATGCGCTCCGGCTTCCAGCCCTTTGAGTATTTTTCGATGAAGGCGTCTATTTCCTCGCGGTGCTCGCGCACGGAGGTGACGACCATGCGTATATAGGTGCCCTGTTTTTCGTCCGGAGTTTCCGCAAAAAGCTCGTCCTCATCGGCGAGGGTTTTGAAGTGCTCGTCGTCGAAGAAGCCCTCGAGTGTCGTCTCCGGCTCCTGTCCGGTCATGGCAAGCGCATAGACAAGCCTGACCGCCAATTCTCTCGCGGCTGTTCTCGTCATCTGTCGAAAGCCACGCCCGAGACGTGGACGTTTACGGTGGGCGTACCCATGCCCGCCATGGATTCCACAGCCGCCGTGACGGCCTCCTGTACCTGACGCGCCACGCTGACGATATTGGCCCCGTAGCGGATCATGATTACGGTGTCGACGACTATGCCGCCCTCGCTGAGCTGGACCTTTACGCCCTTGGAGACGGATTTGATGCCCAAAAGCTCGGCAAGCTCCGCGCCGCCGTTATTGGATATGGCGGCCACGCCGTCGATTTCGTTTATGGTTGCCCTTACCATCGCGACGACAACGTCCTCGGAAATATTGATGCTGCCGTTGTCCTCGTGACAGGTGATGTAGTTCTCGGCCATGATATGACCTCCTTTGAGTTTAGCTAAAGTATTATACCACCATTATACAGTAAAATAAAGCAAAAAAATACGGCGGATTTCTCCGCCGCAGATAACTTATAAAAGCGATAGCCGCCCGATTTAATTCAATCCGCCGCAGGTACTTCCCCGGCAGGCTCTGTCAGGGCAGTTTTCTGCGCCGTCACGCCGTCCTTTATCTCTATGACCTTTATCTGTGTCGCCTCATATTCCGTCTCGGCGGTGATGGCGTCCGTTATCTGCGCCACCTGCGTCTCCGACAAGCCCTCTACCGGCGCAGGCACCGCCACCGTCACGCCCTCGGAGGACATGTAAACCACGCAGTCGGTGAAGTCCTTGGCTATCAGCATATTCTCCATCTGCGTCTCCTGCATCGACCATGTCGCCATAGCCGCTATGGCGTTCATCGCCGAATCTATCGTCTCCTGTGACGCCGCCTCGGAGGACGCCGCCGTTTGCAGGAGCGTCAGCGCCTCGTCGCGCGAGATTTGCCGCGTGAGCCTTGCCTCGGAGAAATACTCGGACGTTTGGGTCGCATCCTTCTCCCCCTCGGAGGATGCCGCCATCGCATCGTCCTCCGCCTCTACCATTGCGGCATCCGCGTTGCCCCAGCGGTTGTTGTACGACCAGTTCAGATACACCGCCGCGCAGACCAGCAGCAGCACCGCCGTGATAATGATGTTCCTCTTAGCTTTTTTCAATTTTTTGCCTCCTGTTCCATTTTTAAAACCGTTATTCTCTCGCTGCCATAGCCGGTGTAGCGCATGACGGCCTCCGTCACCGAGAGCCGCACCTGTGCGGAATCCGCGCCCTCGCAGACCACCGCCACTCCCTCCTCCGAGCGGAGAACGCAGACGCGGCCCACGCCCGCAATTTCTCCCAGCACCTCCTCCAAGCGCGCCTCCTCCTTTGTCGCCGTCTGTGAGGGCGGCTCACCCTCTGCCACATAGGCGGAGCGCCCAGGCAAAAGTATCAGGATAATGCCGACAAACAGCACGAGCAGCAGATATTTGTATTTTCCCAGCTGCTTTATTACACCGTCCATCATCCGTCCCCCCTCCATTCCTGCCGCTTTGGCGGTATGCCAAGCTCCGTCTCAAGAAGCTCCGCGAGCCGCGCTCTCTGCTCCGCCGTGCAGTCACCCGAAAGCCGCGCCCCGACAGGCAGCCAGCCGTTCGCCCCGTTCCATTCCGCCGTGATGTCCACGGAGACGTCAACGATGTCCAAGGCATCCGCTTTGTCCAATATATATGCCGCGCACTCGTCCTCTATGATAGTCCTTGAGAGTCTGTCTTGAACCGCCGTGCCCTCGCCCGCCGCCTCCCGCGCCGCTTCGCCGTATTTTGCCGCCGCCCTCGAATATGCGTCGAGGTCAAAGTCCGCAAGCGGTGACAGCAGGGCTATTGCCATCGCCGCGCCGCAGACAAGGCGCAGTATGCGCTTTACCCGTCCCTCCGGGCAGGCGCACATCGCGAGAGTGCAGACTGCCGCCGTCCCGCAGAGCGCCATGAGCCAAGCGCGTATTGCCTCCGTCATCCGCTCACCGCCTTTATGAGAGAGAGTATCGAGAAAAAGAGCATTACCGCCCCCGTGCCGACAAGCCCGAGCACCATGCCGAAGGCTCCCCCGAGCGAGCCTGTGAGCGTTGCTATCCGCTTATCCGCGAACGCCCCCGCGAGGGCGGCGGCGGCCTTGTAGAGCAGATATTGCGCGCCGAGCGCCATAAATGGCATGAGACAGACGCAGAGCACAGCCGCCATTCCGAAGACGCCCACGGCGTTGCGCACAAGCCCCGCCCCCGCCACCACCGTTGAGGCGGCGTCCGAGACTATGCCGCCCACCACCGGCAGTGCGGCGGAGATTGCGGTCTTTGCCGCCTTTGTCACCAAGGCGTCGGAGGCGCCCGTCACAGCGCCCGTCGCCGCAAGATATATCGTAAACGCCGTCGTCAGGAGCGTCATAATCGAGACGCAGAGCCATTTTATGAGCGCCGCCGCCGAGTCGAGCGCGGGGCTGTCCAGCGCCGCCGCCGCGACGGACGCCGCCATGTATGCATAGACGAGCGGCAGTACAAAGCCGTTCGCGACGGTGAGGAATACGTCCATAAAAAGCGCCGTCGCCGCATATTTCGCCGCGGCGGAGGTGAGCGCGCCCCCCGCCGCCGCAGCCGCCGTCATGCAGGGCAGCAGTGCGTGCGAGAAATCCGAAAGCTCCCCCAAGGTCTGTGCACCCTTGGCGATGAAGGCACCCGCGTCTCCCGCCGCGATAACGGCTATGCCGAGCACGCCGCCGAGCACGACATATTTCGGCGTTTCGCCATCCGCCGCAAGTCCGCCGGCAAGCCCGCAGAGGAGCGCCACGGCGACTATTGCCACGGCGCTTTTTACGCCGCGCGACGCTGTCTCCGCAAGCTTTTCCCGCGCCTCGCCCCAGATTTTGGACAAAAACCCCTCGGGATTCAGCGCGTCCGACACCTTGGCGTCGCCGATTATCCCCCGCGCCGTCTCGGGCAGTGCCGCCTCTATCTCCCCGACGCCGTAGGCCTCCGCCTGCTCTCCGAATAAATCGGCGGCGAGGCAGGGCATTGTGAGCAGCGCGGCAAGTGCCGCAAAAATCAGCAGTCTTCTCATGCCATACGCCTCAGCATCGAGAGCAGTGCCGTGACCATCGGCAATGCGCAAAAGAGCGCCGCCATCGCTCCCGTCAGCTCCACCGACGAGGCGACCGAGGTGCTGCCCGCGTCGCGGCAGGCGTCCGCGCCCACCTTTGCGATTATGCCTATGCCCACGCATTTCACTATCGGCGTCAGCACCGCCGGGCTGAGGCCGGAGAGCCGCCGCGCCTCGCCCACGACCTCCATCAGCTTCTCCCCCAGCCCCATCGCGGAGGCGAGGATGACGGCACATGCCGCGAGAGCAAGCAGCAGCGAAAGCTCGGGGTTATTCTTTTTTATGATTGACGCGGCAAGCACTGCGGCTATCCCCGCCGCCGCCGCCTTTATCGCAAGCTCCATGGCTAAAAGGAGAACAGGCTCTTGATTAAATCAAAAAGCTCGCTTACCTTCTGAACCACTATAACAAGCACGATAATAAGGCCCGTTATGGTCACCATCAGCGCCTGCTCCTCCCGTCCGGAACGGGTCAGAAGAATGTTCAGCACCGCCACGAGTATTCCGACCGCCGCAACCCTGAAGATGAGGTCAACGTTCATGTTACTTCTCCTTTGTTTTCAGATTCTACAGCAGTGCAACCGCGAGTATCAGCCCCGCCGTAATGCCAAGCCCCGTCCAAAGCCTGCCGCCCCCTGCGGCCTCCGCCCGCGCATCCGCCGCGGCGGCTCCGAGTATCTCCATGCAGCGCGAGAGCGCCGCGTCCTGCTCCCGCACGCCGTAGCGGCCGAGGCTCCGCCCCGCATCCGCAAGCGCCGAAAGCTCGTCCTCCCGAAGCTTCAGCTCCGCCGCGCAGGAAGACCAAATCTCCGAAAATTCCCGCTCGCCCAAAGCCGTCAGCTCCGCGCCGAGCCTTCCGAAAAACTCCCGCGTCTCGCCGGGGCCGGAAGCGGCAAGCCGCTCCGCTATCTCGGGTATGGGCGTCAGCCGCGCCGTCACCTCCGACCTTATCAGCTCGAGCGACGAGAGCAGCGCCGAGAGCAGACGCGCGTGCGCCTTCAGCTCCTCCGCCCGCGAGCGGCCCCAGAGGAAAAACGCGCTTACAATCATAAACGCTCCCACAGCTTTAATCACAGCTTCAATTCCCCCGTTATGTACTCCCGCCCGCCGCTTCCGCTTACAATCGTCACAGTCCTTTTGAAAACCCCAAGAGCCATAAGCCGCCTGTAAAGCGGGCGCTCCGCAAGAGTCCGCGCCGATGTGCCGTGGACGGTCGCAAGCAGCCTCACCCCGCAGCCTGCGGCGTTCTCCACCGCCCGCAAATCCTCCGCCGAGGTAATCTCGTCCATCGCCAGCACCTGCGGCGACATCGCCCTCAGCAGCAGCATCGCCGCCTCGCCCTTCGCGGCGCCCGTCATCACATCCGTCCTCGCGCCCACATCAAAGAGCGCCCGCCCTTCCCAAACGGCGGCAACCTCGCCGCGCTCGTCCGCGAGCGACACGCGCGTCCCCCCGTCCGACAGGCGTCGCACAAGCTCCCTAAGCAGCGTCGTCTTCCCCGCGCCGGGGGGCGAAACTATGAGCGTGTCCGAAAAGCCGCCTGCCGTCAGCTCGGCAAAGATTCCGTCGGCACAGCCGCGCGCCTCCCTCGGGATGCGCAGGGACACGGAGGACAGCCGCCGAATTCCCGTCATTTTCCCGCCCTCCGTCAGCGCCTCGCCGCAAAGCCCGACACGGCAGCCGCCCTTAACCGTCACATAGCCCGCCGAGACGGCTGCGAGCGCCGTGTGCGCGGAAGCGCGCGTGGCCGTTTCAAGCACCGTGTCCATGTCGCGCGGCTCAAGGACGCGTCCAAAGCCCCGCTCCCCCTCCGGCAGGAGGAGCGTTGAGGCCTGTCCCACGCGCAGACGCAGCTCCTCCGCACGGAGCCTCAGCCCCTCCGGCTGCGCGAGCGCCGCCGCGCGAATATCAGGCGGAAGCAGAGCTGCCGCGTTGTCATACCCACAAACTTTCATGTGGACAATCTATTCACACCAAGGGGGAAGTATGACTTGCAAGGCCGCCGCAGAAGTGTTAAACTTGTAGCAGTAAATGTCTGCAAATGATAGGAGGATTTCTTATGGCTGAAAAAATAATGTATGGCGCGCTCATTTTCATAGGCGGCTGGTTCTACTTTTATGTATGCCTCCGCCAATTTGTTTTTGACCTTACCGTCGGCTTTCCCCTCATAAAAAAATTCGGCGACGCCGGAGAAACCGTCTTCGCCCCCAAGCCCGCGCGTTGGCTCAACATCATCTCCACCGTTATTTGGCTGCTTATCTGCATCGGTATCGGCTGGGCGAGCTTCCGCTTTTTCGCACTCTATCTCCTCATCGCCTTTTGGGCCGGCGCTATTTTGGGCGTCGCACTCTACATAAACAAGCTCGGCCCCCGCACCCGCTCAAACTTCGAGGCGTTTTGCCGCACCTATTACCGCTTCATGCCGAACGACGAGCTGCGCACCGCCGCCTATAACGCGGACCTTCCCGGAATGCGCGCCGCCCTGCGCTCGCTGAACTCCGACCTCAAATTCGACCTCAAAAAAGACTGAAAAACAAAAAACATGGGCTGTGCCGCAAAAACGGCACAGCCCATGTTTTTTGACAGACCGAGCAACGCTCGGATTACAGCTCCGCGAAGCGCCTTGAACCCGGCCCCGTAAGCCAGCGATACATGACAAAGCAGCAGAGCGCGAACACCGCCGAGCATATGAGCAGGAACACATCCGCGCTCATCACGCCCGCAAGAAGCCAAATATAGACCGCTCCCGGAAGCAGTACGGCACCCATCGAGACGAACATGGCGATTATTACGCTCATGCTCTGCTTCACCGCCGCAACCTCGTTGATGTAGTCGAAGCGCGGGAAATGCATGTTTACGACGACGCCCAAAAAGGCGCAGAAGGCCGTCATGGCGATGGGCGCAAGCAGCAGTGCCGCCACCCCGAGCGGCGCCGGGCGGAGGATAAATATCGCCGCTATGGCGGTAATGAGCACGGGCGGCGCGGCGATGACTATATGCGACTTCACCTTTGCCATCAGCACGCTGCCGCCGGACACGGGCAGGGATTGGATTACCCAAAGGCTTTTCCCCTCGAGCGACACGCTCGGCGCGGAGATTAAGTTTGTGGACGCCATCAGGCAAAGCATTGCCGCGCCCCCCGCCGCAAGGTTCTCGCCCAGCAGCATTGTGCCCATCGTCATCACCTTTTCCCGGTAGATAACAAGGAACACGGCGGCGGCGAGCGTGAATACGCTGCCTAAGGCGGCATTCATGATGTACATGCCGTTTGAGGCAAAGTGCCGCAGCTCACGCCCCAAAAGCGCCGAGGAGCCGCTGCCGACCTTGAGCTCCCGCTCGCGGTACTTGAGCTTTGCCGCACCCCGCCGCGTCGTCGTGACGGAGATGAAGCTGCGCGACAGAATTATGTAAACCAATGTCATGGGCAGAATACAGCAGCAAATCCAGCCGAGCAGTGCCGCGAGGTTCCCCTCCGCCACCGCCGCGCCGAAGGCCCACGCGGGGTACAGGGCGGATTTCACGGCCTCGGCAATCTGCGCGCCGTTCTGCACCAGACCCGCGAGGTACTTGTTCATGTTGGAAAAGGCATAGAAATAAGCGCCGAGGAAAATGAGCGAGCAGAGAGTTGTCACCATGCTCTTATTGCGCACCCTGTCCGTCACGATGGCGAGGAGCCAGCCGAACAGGCAGGAGAAGGTCATGACCAAAAGCGGCAGAAGCAGCAGGCAGACGATGAATACGAGGACACCGCGCAGGGACGGCGCATAGTTCACGCAATAGACGACGCCGGCAGGTGCCATTACCATTATCTCAAACAGATAGTTCAGTATCAGCAGCATCAGCATACGGGAGCCGAGGATATATGCGGGCGGTATCGGCATGGCGAGCAAAATATCGTTATCCTTGGCGGAAAAAAGCTGCTGCTGCGCCGTAAATACGCTGCCGATAAAGCAGAGCGCAAAGGCCATTATCCCCGCCATGGCAAAGTAGAGCCAGCCGAAGCCGCCCCCGACAAAGGGCTTGCAGATGGAGTGGAACAGCCCGCCGAACATGACAGCGAAGCAGCCCAAGAGATACAGGGCAAGGAGGCCTATGAGGATTTTGGAGCCTATCCCGTGCTTCTTTTTGTTTTTGGACCCGCGAAACATGCTTGCAAACAGCGACTGAAGCTGGGAGTATATCAGCGCCCTGAACATAGTTTATTTCTCCCCTTCCATCTCAAGGAATACCTTTTCGAGGGAGCTGTCGCCGCGAACCTCGTCCATGCTCCCGGTGCGGACGAGCCTGCCGCCTTTTATGATGGCGACGCGGTCGCAGAGCTTTTCGGCAACCTCGAGCACATGCGTGGAAAAGAATATGGCGCCGCCCTTATCGCAGATATCGCGCATTATCCCCTTGAGCTTATGCGAGGCGATGGGGTCGAGGCCGACGAAGGGCTCGTCCATAATGATGAGCCTCGGCTCGTGGATGAGCGCGGAGATGACGGCGAGCTTCTGCTTCATGCCGTGTGAATATGCGGAGATGGGCTGGGCAAGGTCGCCCGTCAGCTCAAACTCCCCGGCGTAGCGGTGGATGCGCTCCTGCCGCTCCGCCTGCGGGACGCCGTATATATCCGCGACGAAATTGAGGTATTTTATGCCCGACATGTACTCGTATAAATCCGGGTTGTCGGGGATATACGCCATCTCGCGCTTGCAGGCGAGAGGGTCTGTTTTTATGGACTTGCCGTCCACATATATCTCGCCCCCGTCGAAGGCGAGTATGCCGCAGCAGGCCTTGATGGTCGTGGTCTTGCCCGCGCCGTTATGCCCGATAAAGCCGAATATCTCTCCGCCGCCTATGTGCAGAGTGAGGTCGTCCACGGCCTTTTTTTCGCCGTAGGTCTTTGTAAGGTGTTCGATTTTAAGCATTTGTTTCACTCCTGATTTTCTCAAAGTCCGCCCTTGTCTCCTCCGGCGTCTCCGCGTTGAAAATGTATATTCCCGTATCCGTTTTGAGGACGATATATGGGCTTTCGGTGGGGTCGAGACAGATTATACAGTCGCCGTAGCCCTCGATGGAATACCTGCCCTCCGAGAGCGTGTCCATGCCCGTGCCGACGATGCGCGAGCGCTTTGGCAGCTCCTCGATAAGCTCCGCCGAGTCTATGTCGGCCGGAGACAGCGAGAATTGCTCGCTCAGGTGGGTCACGACGATTTCGCTCCCGCTTATTTCCACCCTGCGCGGCGAGAACTCTATGCCCATCATCCAAACGCCCAAAAACGGCATTGCGACAAGCAGCAGCGCCACCGCGCCCATCAGGATTTTCCCGAGCGGGCGCGCCATATTTACGGACATGTTCATGCCTACCCTGTCGTTCACCGTCAGGTGCCTGTCGTTGGGGTTATAGTAGAACATGCCGAGCGGCCAGTTCTCGTCCTCGTCTATATATTCGCCGGAGGCGGCTGTCAGCTCCTCCTGCGAGCGGCGGACGCCAAGCTCCGTCCACACGCAAAGCCCCGTGAGCACAAGCGTATAGAGGCACATGATGATAAGCTGCCACGCCCCGCTGTCCCTAAGGAGCCAGGCGAAAAGCCCGAGCAGCGCCGTCGTCCACGCGATATATATCCACGCCCTGCCCCAATTCACGCGGCGCACGTTTGTCAGCGCGGCGTTCACGCTTGTGTCGGAGCCGACGACGTCCGTCCGCAGGCGGAAGATGATGGGATATATGAGCCAGCTCATCAGCACCGTCCCCGCAAAGGAGAGGCCGAGAATCACCCAAGCCGTTGTCTGCTCGCTCTTATGCGTCGTCAGCGCGAGGACTACGGGGATGAGGCTTATGATGAGCGGCGGCACGAATAGCCACTGCGAGAGCGGCTTATGCTCCCGCACGGCGACGCCCATGTCCACCCACGTCTCCGTGCGCCCCGAGGGCGCGAACCAGCCGCGGGCCTTTTTGAGCGCCTTGAGTGCAAGATTTGCCTTTATATAAAACAGGTTCGGCACGACTATGACAATCATCGTCCAAACAATAAACACAGTGAGCTGCACGGAAAACCAAGGCAGGAACAGCATCGGCACGCCCATAATCGCCGCGAATATCGTCCAAAGGCGGACGCGGCGGCGAAATGCCGCGCATATCTCCGCGACCTGCACGTCGGTACGCGCCTCATAGGGCATGGTCACGCCCAGTATGATGTTCTTCTTGGGCTTTGTCTCGTTTGCCAGCACCACGCCTATTATAATGAGCACGGGCAGCATTATGGCATACATCAAAAGTCCGAAGAATTTATCCATTTTCGCCCCTCCCCTCGAGGAAAAGCCGCTCGCACAGCCCAAGAAAGCTCTCTCTGTCCATGCCGGCAAGGCTCGCCTCGGAAATTATCACGCGCAGCGCCTCCTCCGACTGACGCGAGAGCACTGCGCCGCCCTTCGCGCCCGCCACCACAGTGCCCGCTCTGCGGTCGGAGCTTATGTAGCCCTCCTGCTTGAGGATGGCATAGGCCTTGTTGACGGTCATCATATTTACCCCCGCCTCGTCCGCTAAAGTGCGGATTGCGGGCAGGCGCTCCCCCGCCGAAAGCTCGCCCGAGGCGATGCCCACGACTATTTGATTGCGTATCTGCTGATATATCGGCGTATCGCCGGAGAAGTTCAGCTTTAACAGCATTCCCACACCTCCATTGCATTACTCATAGTAATACAAGTGATGCACCTTGTCAAGACGAATCACACCGCATATCTGACAAAAAATGTGCTATCATATTCAGGCGCTCTGTGCTATAATACTCGCTAATGCTTAAAAACGGGGTGATTTTTTGATTGGCCTGCTCTCGCGTATTTTTATAAAAAACAACGAAAATGTGACGGACGAGCGCGTTCGCCGCGCCTATGGCATGCTCTGCGGCATTTTCGGTATTTTCCTTAATCTTTTGCTCTTTGCGGGCAAGTATATTGCCGGTGTTCTGTCAGGCTCCATCGCCATCACTGCCGACGCTTTCAACAACCTCTCGGACGCCGGCTCCTCCGTCGTGACGCTGCTCGGCTTCCGTCTTGCCGCCGCAAAGCCGGACTATCAGCATCCCTTCGGCCACGGGCGGATTGAATATCTCTCCGGCGTTGTCGTCTCCATCATCATCGTTGTCGTGGGCTTTGAGCTTGGGCGCGGCTCACTCGACAAAATTCTCGCCCCCGCCGCCATGGAGACTGGGCTGCTCTCCATACTCATTCTCTGCGTCTCGATTTTAGTCAAGGGCTATATGTTCGTCTATAACCGCAGCGTCGGCAAAAAAATTAACTCCCCCGCCATGGACGCCACCGCCATGGACAGCATCTCCGACTGTGTCGCCACCTCTGTCGTCCTTATCTGCTCGCTCATCTATCGTTTCTCGGGCGTGAACCTTGACGGCTGGGGCGGTGCCGCCGTCGCGCTCTTTATCATCTATTCCGGCTTCGCCGCCGCGAAGGAAACCCTCAGCCCCCTCCTTGGCAACCCGCCTGACCCCGAATTCGTCCAAGCGATTGACGACATTGTCATGTCTCACCCCGAGATTGTGAATATCCACGACCTCGTCGTCCACGACTACGGCCCCGGCCGCCGCATGATAAGCCTCCACGCCGAGGTCCCGGGAGACGGCGACATATACGCCCTGCACGACGCCATCGACACCGCCGAGTACGAGCTTTTTCATAAGCTCGGCTGCAAGGCCGTCATACACATGGACCCCATCAGCACCGATGACGACAAAATTAACAATATGCGCCATGTTCTCATGGAGGCGGCTTTGGGCGTAGACCCGCGCATAACCATCCACGACTTCCGCATTGTGGACGGCCCCACGCACACAAACGTCATTTTCGACGCAGTCCTCCCGCTCGACTCCGGTCTGAACGACGACGTCGTCAAAAAGCAGCTTGAGGACGTCGTTCACGCCCTCTGGGAAAATTCACACCCGAAGGTGAACATCGACAAGCCCTATATATAAAACCAAACCTCCCCACGGGTCAAATGCCCGAGGGGAGGAATTTTTTTATTCTGTTATCCCGCGCCGCAGCTTTAGCGTCAGGACGCGCAGGACGCTCTCGTCAATGCGCCCTTCGGTCAGGACGCCGTCAAGAAGCGCCCGCTCCAGCGCATCTATCGAGCCCTGTATATCCGCGACGCCGAGCAGCAGGTCACAGCCCGCCGAGAGGCATTTGACGCACTTTTCCCCGTCCGTGTAGGCGGAGAGCGCGCCCATCTCGAGGCCGTCCGTCACCACGACGCCGTCGTATTGAAGCTCGCCGCGCAGAAGCTCGGTGACAACGGCGGCGGACATTGAGGCCGGCGCGCTGTCAAGCGCGGGGACGGAAAAATGCCCTATCATGACCATGTCCGCCCCCGCCTCAATGCCCGATATAAACGGGAGCAGCTCCCCCTCGCGCAGCTGCGCAAGCGTTCTGTCGGAGACGGCTGCGCCGTCGTGCGTGTCCGCCACCGTGCAGCCGTGTCCCGGAAAATGCTTCACGCAGGAGATTACCCCCGCCTCCGCAAAGCCGCGCACGGCGGCGGCGACAAGCTCTGCCGCCTCTCCGAAATCGTCGGAATATGCCCTGTCGCCTATGACCTTGTTTTCGGGATTCGTCCACACATCCGCCACGGGCGCAAAGTCGGTGTTGAAGCGGCAGGCGCGCATATCCCGACCGATGGTGAGGGCGTTTCGGTAGGCGGCGTCCGCCCCCTCGCTCCTGTAGGTGAACATCGGATTGACCCATGTCGTGCCGAGCTTATACATGAGCCTGCCGACGTTGCCGCCCTCCTCGTCCGCGCAGATGAAAAGGCCGAGGCGCGAGAAGTTTTCCGCGCCGTCTGTCATCGCCGCCGTCTGCTCGCGGCTCACGAGGTTGTCAAGAGAATATATAATGCCGCCCACGGGCCATTTTTCGAGCGCCGCCCCCGTCTTTTCATCGGCGGAGGTCACGGGCGTCTCGCCCGTCAGCGCCTCGGGGCGGACAATAAGGAGCTGGCAGAGCTTTTCTCTCCGGGTCATGCCGCCGAGCAGCGCCTCCGCACGAAGCTTCAGCGGCTCCGCCGTCGCCGTCGGCACGGCGGGCGCGGGGCTTACGGGCGTCGCTTTTTCACCGCAGGCGGAGAGCAGAAGCGCCGCCGCAAGAAATACGAGAATATGCCTCAGCGAGTTTCGTTTCATTTATTGACCCTCTTGACTATTGGTGATAGAATACTATGATTGTATTAATGCTTTTGCAGTTAGTATATCAAAATTTATGCAAATATTCAATCTGCTAAAAGGGAGCGTATCAAATGACAAAAATCGATATATTTTCGGGCTTTTTGGGTGCGGGCAAGACCACTCTCATAAAAAAGCTTATTGCCGAGGCGTATGTCGGCGAGAAGCTTGTGCTCATTGAAAACGAGTTCGGCGAGATAGCCGTGGACGGCGGCTTCCTCAAGGACGCAGGCGTCGAGATAACCGAAATGAGCTCGGGCTGCATCTGCTGCAGCCTCGTCGGCGATTTTGCCAAGGCACTGCTCAAGGTCAAGGCGGACTTCGCGCCCGACCGCATCCTCATCGAGCCCTCCGGCGTCGGCAAGCTGTCCGACGTTATCCGCGCCGTTCAGGGCCTCGGCGACCCCGAGCTTCAGCCCGGCAGCTTCACCGCGGTTGTGGACGCCTCCCGCGCCAAGATGTACATGAAAAACTTCGGCGAGTTCTGGTGCGACCAGGTCGAGAACGCCGGCACGCTCGTCCTCTCCCGCACGTCGGGCATGAGCGGCGAGAAGCTTGAGGGCGTCGTCGCGCTCCTGCGCGAGCACAACGCGGACGCCACCATCGTCACCACCCCATGGGACACGCTTGACGGCAAGCTTCTGCGCGAAACCATGGAAAAGACCGACACCCTCGCGGCGGAGCTTCGCCGTCTTGCGGAGGAAGTCGACGATGACGATGACGACGAGTGCTCCTGCGGTCACGACCACCATCACGAGCACGACGAGCACGGCGTCTGCTCCTGCGGTCACCACCACGACGAGCATGA
>JAVVTL010000010.1:0-1294 GCA_036653715.1 Oscillospiraceae bacterium | reverse complement strand
GAGCATCACCACCATCATCACGGGCACGATGCCGACGAGGTCTTTGTGAGCTGGGGCGTCGAGACGCCGCGCAAATTCACCGAGGCCGAGATACGCTCAATTCTCTCCGCGCTGGACGGCGGAAAATACGGCCAGGTCATCCGCGCCAAGGGCTTTGTAGATGCCGCCGACGGCGAGAGCTGGATACACTTTGACCTCGTTCCCGGCGAGCACGAGCTGCGCCGAGGCGCGGCGGGAGCCACGGGACGTCTCTGCGTCATAGGCTCCGGACTTCAGGAAAACGCACTTAAGGAGCTGTTCAAGGTTGGCTGATAAAACCATTCAAATACCCGTTTATCTTTTCACCGGCTTTCTCGAGTCCGGCAAGACAAGGTTCATTCAGGAGACGCTTGAGGACAAGCGCTTCAACGCCGGCGAGAAAACCCTGCTTCTTGTCTGCGAGGAAGGCGTCGAGGAATATGCGCCCGAGCAATTTTCCGGCAGGAACGTCACTCTCAAGCTTGTGAGCGAGGAGTCGGAGCTTACCGCCCCGCACCTTGAGGCATGGCTCAAGGCCGCCGGCGCGGAGCGCGTCGTCGTCGAGTATAACGGCATGTGGACGCTCGACACCCTCTATAACGTTTTGCCCGAGGGCTGGATTGTCGCGCAGGAGTTCATGTTTGCGGACGCCGGCACCTTTCTCAGCTATAACGCCAACATGCGCCAGCTCTGCTATGACAAGCTCAAAAGCTGCGAGCTTGTCGTCTTCAACCGCTTCCGCCCCGATTTGGACAAGGCGGAATTTCACAAGGTCGTCCGCGGCGCCTCACGCAGAACGGATATCGCCTATGAGTGCGGCGGCAAGGTCGAATATGACGAGATTGAAGACCCGCTTCCCTTCGACATTACCGCACCGATTATTGATATTGCCGACGGCGACTACGCGCTCTGGTATCGCGACGCGTCCGAGGAGCCGAAGAAATATGTCGGCAAAACCGTGCGTCTGACCGCGCGCGCACTGCGGCGCAAGGGCTTGCAGACCGGCTGCTTCATCATCGGGCGGCAGGTCATGACCTGCTGCGAGGCGGACATACAGTTTGCCGGCTTCATCTGCAACTGGCCCGATTCGGACAAGCTCCCGAACGACAGCTGGGTGTGCCTCACCGCCAAGATGGACTATAAGCACCACAAGGCCTACGGCCGCCGCGGCCCCGTCCTCACCGCCGTCTCCGTCTCCCCCGCCGAACCACCCAAAGAGGTTGTATCTACGTTTTATTGAAGTATAGGGGGGATTTCATCCCCCCTATATACGAAA
>JAVVTL010000009.1:0-33535 GCA_036653715.1 Oscillospiraceae bacterium | reverse complement strand
GATTTAATCAGAGGCTCCTTAACACAAAAATAACACGCCTCGGGCTTTGAGGACAGCATCATAACATCGCCTGCGGTAATATGACAACAGAAAGCAGGTGTGGGTCTTGGTGGCTCTTATGATAGTTGTTATGGTCGGCATAGTCCTTTTGGGATATTTTATAATGAAGCGCATCGACGCCTTTGACGCGCGCGGAGGTTTCCGTCCCGAGTGGGAGCGACCCGAATTTTTGCCGCCGCCGGAAAAAGAATCGCTGCGCCCTTCGCGCCCCGAGCACGAGCCGGCGATGGAAATACTCAGCCGTCCCGCGCGAAAGTCGGGGCATTGGAGTGCCACGCGCATTCTGTCCGTCGGCTTTGCGGCGATGATACTGATAGGTGCCCTGCTGCTCTGTCTGCCCATCTCGGCGAGGGACGGGCGCTGGATACCCTTTATGGATGCCCTCTTTACGGCGACCTCCGCCACCTGTGTCACGGGGCTTGCCCTTTTTGACACCTGGACGCGGTTTTCGGGCTTCGGTCAGGTCATCATTATTCTTCTCATCCAAATAGGCGGCCTCGGCTTTATGACCGTCGCCATAACCTTTTCTCTTGCGCTGGGGCGGCGCATAGGTTTAAGAGAGCGCTCGCTGCTCGCGGAGGCCGTCAGCTCATCGCAGATAGGCGGAGTTGTGCGGCTTGTCAAGCGGACGCTTATCGGCACGCTCATCATCGAGTCCGCAGGCGCACTGCTGCTTGCAATACGCTTTGTGCCGATGTTCGGGCTTTGGCAGGGAATCTGGTACTCGGTTTTCCACTCGATTTCCTCCTTCTGCAACGCGGGCTTTGACCTCATGGGCATTGTGAAGCCGAATTCCTCGCTGACCGCGTTTGTGGGCGACCCCATAGTCTCCCTCACCGTGGCGGCGCTCATAACACTGGGCGGCCTCGGCTTCGTCGTCTGGAACGACCTCGTGGATTGCCGCTTCATGTACAAAAAACTGAGACTGCATACGCGTGTAGTCCTCATAGCGACGGGCGTGCTGATAGCGGGCGGAGCCGTGCTCTTTGCCGCCTTCGAGTGGAACGGCGTCATGGCCGGCATGAACCCCTCGGAGCGGGCGCTCGCGTCAATCTTCCAATCGGTGACGCCGAGGACGGCGGGCTACGCGACGGTGGATATGGCCTCGCTCAGCGACGACTCAAAGCTGCTCACGATATTCCTGATGTTCGTGGGTGCCTCCCCCGGAGGTACGGGCGGCGGCGTCAAGACAACGACCTTCATCGTCGTCATGGCGGCAGTCATAGCCTCCCTGCGCGGGCGTGAGGACACGACAACAGGGCGCTACCGCCTCGAGCCGGAGCTTTTGCAGAGGGCCTTCTGCGGCATGGCGATATATGCGGCAATGGCGTTTGCGGGCATAATGGTGCTCTGCGCTCAGGGACAAAGCGCCTTGGATTCCACCTTCGAGTGCATGTCCGCGCTCGGCACCGTCGGCCTCTCCACCGGAATAACGCCGACACTGCCGCAGCTCTCCCGCGTGGTGCTCATAGTGTTAATGTACGCAGGGCGCGTAGGCAGTCTCACCGTCTTCCTCGCCGTGACGAGAACCCATAACGAGGCGAAGCTGCGCGACCCCGTCGGAAAAGTAATAGTCGGCTGATTGAAATTATTATTTAAGGAGAATATAAACATGCGTTCAATGTTGATAATCGGCGCAGGTCGCTTCGGAAAGCACCTCGCCCTGCGGCTCTCGGAGCTTGGCAATGAGGTTTTGGTGGTGGATAAGGACGAGGACGCGATAGCGCGTATCGAGCCGTATGTGACGCGCGCGCAGATAGGCGACTGCATGGACGACGGGGTGCTGGATACGCTCGGCGCAAGCAACTTCGACATCTGCTTTGTCTGCATAAGCGACAACTTTCAGTCCTCGCTCGAGATAACCTCGCTGCTCAAGGAAAAGGGCGCGTCCTACGTCGTCTCCAAGGCGGACAGGGACATACACGCGGAGCTGCTGCTCAAAATAGGCGCGGACGATATCATCTATCCCGAGCGGGATATGGCAAGACGCGCGGCAGTGCGTTTTTCCGCCCGCGGCGCCTTTGACTACATCGAGCTGTCACCGGAATACGCGGTATTCGAGATGGCTCCGCCGGAGAGCTGGGTCGGGCGCAGCGTCAAAAATGTGGACGTCCGCTCCCGCCACCGCCTGAACATAATCGGAGTTAAAGATAACGGCAAGGTCCAGCCCATGACGAGCGCCGACCACATTTTCCGCGAGGGCGAGCACCTCATTATAGCGGGAGAACAAAAGGATGTGCTCAGATTGATGGACAAGGGCTGAAAAAAGAGTTATATTTGTCCCGAGGTGAGGACGATTTGAAAAACGCGCTCAAGACACTGCTGACGCTTGCGCTCGCGCTGCTCTGTTCGCTCTCCATAGGCTATATGGGCGTGGGCAACGAGAGTATAATAATGGTTTTCCTTTTGGGCGTGCTGTTCACGACCGTGCTGACGGGCAGCTATATTTGGGGCGTGTCGGCGTCAATCGCCTGCGTCATGCTCTTTAACTATTTTTTTACCGCGCCGCGCCATACCTTCCTTATATACAGTACGCGCGACCTCATAATGCTCGCGTTTTTCCTTGTGACGGCGATAGTCTCGGGCACTGTCACCTCCCGTCTGCGGCGCGAGATAGAGCTTGCCGGTCAGAACGAGCGCACAGCCGCGACGCTCTACCGAATCGCCTCCGGCTTTCTCTCCGCCAGCGGAGTCCCGAGCATTACGGAAAAGGGCGTGGCCTTCGTCAGTGAATACGCCGGCGCACGCTGCGACGTCGCGCTCGGGGACGAGACACAGCGGCAGGAGCGGGCGGGGGACAGCTATCCCATAAAAAGCGCTGCGGGTACGCTCGGCGACCTGACCGTCTACGGCGGCGCGCCGAACGAGCAGCAGAAGCTCATAATCAAAACCGTGGCGACCCAAATGGGCATAGCCATTGACCGCGAAAATCTTGTGGAGGAGCGGGAAAATATCCGCATCGCCATGGAAAAGGAGCGCCAGCGCGCCATGCTCCTGCGCTCCGTGGCGCATGACCTGCGCAGTCCGCTGACCGCGCTTTCCGGCTCGGGAAGTCTGCTTGCGGACAGCTACGACAAGCTCACCGACGCCGAGCGGCGCAAGCTCGCGACGGATATAAGCGAGGAAACCGTTTGGCTCTCCGACCTCGTGGAGAACATCCTTAACATGACCCGAATAAGCGAGGACAGCCTCGTTCTGAAAAAACAGGACGAGGTCATTGACGATGTTGTCGGCGCCGCCGTGGCGCACACGGAGCGTCTCCTGCGCAGCAGAAAGCTCAGCGTCAGCCTCCCGGACGAGGTCATAGCCGTGCCGATGGACGCGAGACTGATAACGCAGGTGCTTGTGAATCTCCTCGAAAACGCCGTGCGCCATACGCCCGAGACGAGCGATATAAGCCTTGGCGTCAGGGCGGAGGGCAATCTGCTGCGCGTCTCCGTCGCGGACACGGGCGATGGGGTGCCGCGGGATATGCACGAGCGGGTGTTTGAGCGCTTTGTGACGCAGGAGGGCGCGGTAGCCGACGGGCGGCGCGGCCTCGGCCTCGGTCTTGCCATATGCAGGACGATAGTGGAGGCTCACGGCGGGAAAATATCCGTGAGCGACAACGAGCCGAAGGGGGCTGTGTTCTCCTTCACTCTGCCGAGAGGGGAAGCCTGATGGACGAACAGACCAAAATTCTCATAATCGAGGATGACAAATACATCTCGCGCTTTATAGAGCTGTCACTCTCCAAGGAGGGCTACGGCGTCCTCGTTGCGGAGACGGCGGCGGAGGGGCTTCAGCTTTTTTCGTCACACAGGCCGGATATTGTCCTGCTCGACCTCGGTCTGCCGGACAGGGACGGCCTTGAGCTGCTCGCCGAGCTGCGAAAAAGCGGCGACACGCCCGTGCTCGTCGTCTCCGCGAGAGGGCAGGAGTCCGAAAAAATAGCCGCCCTCGACCTCGGCGCAAACGACTATGTCACAAAGCCCTTCCACATGGGCGAGCTGACGGCGCGGGTGCGCGTGGCGGAGCGCGCGCTCCGCAAAGCCGCCGCCCCGGCGGAGAGCGTCTTTGTCTGCGACAGGCTCACGGTGGACTACGAAAAACGGCGGGTGCTGGTGGACGGGGCGGAGGTGCATCTCACCCCCACGGAATACAAAACCCTGCTGCTGCTCATAGCCAATCGGGGCAAGGTGCTGACCCACAACTTCATCATGCGGCAGATATGGGGCTATGAGAGCGGGGACACCAAGAGCGTCCGCGTGTTCATGGCGAATCTCCGCAGAAAGATAGAGCGCGATACCGCATGCCCGCGCTTCATCCTCACCGAGGTCGGCGTCGGCTACCGCTTTTCGGATATGTAGCGGGGAAGCTCGGGCAATTTAAAACTGCCTGTTGCATGGGAGAAAAAACAGTATTATAATAATGAAGGACGGTGGTTGCCGTCCTTTATTTTTTTGGAGATGATAAAGTGCTGAATATCATTCTGCTCGGGCTTGTGAGCTTTTTTTCGGACTTCAGTACAGAGATGGTCTACCCGCTCATACCGCTGTATCTGACCTCGGCCTTCGGGGCGACGCCCGCGCTCGTCGGCGTCATCGAGGGCGCGGCGGAGAGTGTGGCGAGCCTGCTCAAGGTCTTTTCCGGCTACATCAGCGACAAATACAAAAACAAGAAGCCGCTGGCGTTTTTGGGCTACGCCACGGGTCTTATCTACAAGCTCGCCCTGCTCGTCGCCGGCTCATGGGGCGGAATCCTCGCCGCCCGAGTGATAGACAGAATCGGCAAGGGCATACGCACTGCCCCGCGCGACGTGCTGGTCGCCGAGAGTGCGGACAAAAACAGCATGGGCGGCTCCTTTGGCGTACATAAGGCGCTGGATATGGCGGGCTCCGCCGCAGGAATCCTCGCCGCCTATCTGCTCATGACCGCCGCGCGCGGGGCGGCACTCGACTATAAGCGCATGTTTCTGCTCTCCCTCATACCCGCCGCAATCGGACTTGTCTGCATGCTCTTTGTCAAGGAACAAAAGACGCCGCACGAGACGAAGGAGCGCGTCGCGTTTTGGAAAAACTGGGGGCTTGTGGACGGGAACTTCAAGCTCTATCTTTTGGCGGCGTTTGTGTTCACGCTCGGCAATTCCTCGAACAGCTTTCTGCTACTGCGGGCCAAGAGCGCGGGCTACACGGACACAAACGTCGTGCTGCTCTATCTCGCATATAACCTGACAGCCGCCGTCCTCTCCATCCCCTTCGGGCGGCTCTCCGACAAAATAGGCAGGAAGAAGCTGCTGATAGGCGGCTATCTTGCGTTCTCGGCGGTATATTTCGGCTTTGCCTTCGCAAAAAGCGCCTCGACCTTTGTGGTGATTTTCATCCTCTACGGCGTCTATTCGGCGATGACCGCCGGCGTGGAGCGCGCCATGATAGCGGAGATAGCGCCAAAGGAGCTGCGCGGCACGCTCCTTGGCCTGCAATCCACCGTGGTGGGCGTCGCACTTTTACCCGCCAGTGTAATAGCCGGTCTGCTTTGGGATTGGCTCGGCAGCGCGGCACCGTTTCTCTTTGGCTCCGTCATGTCGCTTGCGGCGGCTATGCTGCTCCTCTGTTTCTTCGGGAGGAGGAAAGCCGTCGAGGCATAGGGCTTGCGGTCAAAATACCCGTCCGTGGCGTAAAACGACGTTTTGTGCCGCGGACGGGTATTATAATATCCGCACCCTGAAAGGAGGCTGACTGTTTGAGGAAAGTCTTGTCTTTCGCCATAGTGGCGCTGCTGCTCACGGGTGTGACGGCGCGTGCGCTGGCGGACTTTGACGCTGACACGGATTACAGCCTGTTAATGACGGCCGCCGCCGTTGCCGGAGACGCCGAGGCGGGAAAACTGGCCGAAACACGGAGAAACGAAAAAATAGATACCCTCGACTCGGAGGAAAAGAAAATCAGCTATGACGACCTTGTGCTGCTTGCAAGGGTCATTCACACCGAAGCCGGCAGCGACTGGCTGCCGGACAAATGGCGGATGGCGGTGGGCGAGGTGCTGTTAAACCGCGTCGCCTCGCCGGAGTTCCCGGATACGCTGAAGGAGTGCGCATATCAGCCGGGGCAGTACAGCGGCGTCGCCTCACAGTGGTTTGAGACGCTGAAGCCATACGCGAGCTGTGCGGCGGCGGCAAAGCGCCTGCTCTCGGGTGAGCGGGTGTTGAATGAGCCGTCCGTCGTCTTCCAGTCCGGCGAGGAGCAGGGCAGCGGCGTGTTTCTCGAGCTGAGCGACACGGTTTTCGGCAGCACCTACTTCTGCTACACAAACCATCCCGAGCTGTACGAGGGGTAAATAAAGCTTTGGGGCCCGAGCAAACGCTCGGGCCCCGTATTTGTCCATAAGCGGACTTCGCGCAGCTTGGCTGCAAGCCGTGCCGCGTGGGTTTTTTAAAAAACGTCCTCGACGACCTTTTCGGGGGGCTGTTCAAGCTCGTGGGGGTTTTTCATGTAGTATTTGAGGAATTTGAAGGCGGAGGCGTAGTAGTAGCCGTCCACCGTGCGCTCGTCGCAGGTGATTTTGTAGTCCACATATTTGCGCTCAACGGGCGCGCCGTGCCTGTCCAGCTCGACAACGTGGCGCTTGGCACCGAAGGCGAGGAACACGGGCAGGTTGCCGAAGTTGTAGAGGTGGTGGTATATGGGCGGGATGCCGAGCGAGCCGAGGTCAGTCACAAACATCGAGCCGTGGAAGGGGCTGACCTTGAGGATGGAGCGGGGGAGCCAGCCGAAATAATCAATGAAGTTCAGCAGCCAAATGGCGAATTTGAGGAAGAGGCCGGGAATCTTCGTGAAGGCGGAGGCGGCGCTTTCTGTGCCGCTGTTGTCTGCCTCGGCGCGGATTTTATCCACGGCGGCGTTCATCTTGCGGTATACGTCGTATATTGTGTCCGTCGGCTCAAAGCTGACCTTGGCGCAGGTCTCGTTGGCGTCCGTCGAATAGCCGCGCTTGACCATCATGTTTATTACGATGTCGTAGCGCGCATAGGCACGCTGACCGGAGAGGAATCTGTTCAGGCCGGGGAGCTGGGAGATGACGCGGATATATGCCGCGATAAAAAGGTGGAGCATGCCGAGGCCCTTATAGCCCTCCGCGCGTTTTTGGCGGAGCCAGCGGTCGGTCTCCGTGACCTCTATGGAGCCCGCAAACTGGTTGCAGGCGTCGTTGCGCTTGACCATTATGTAGGGGGTGAGCATGCTGATGGGCGCGAGGGAACGGATTCTCCGCCCGTCCTTCCGATCGCCGAACCGTTTTTTGTATGTGTTTTCGCTCATGTAATGCCTCCGATTTCAATTTTAGAAACTGAAAAAAATCAGCTACAATAGTATATAATTGAAGAAAGACAATAGCAAGTAAAAAAATAATTATATTTTTGGTCACTTTTTTGCGGTAAAAGCTGACAAATATTTGACGTTAATTTAATCACCTGTTTGTAGGTATTTTGACAGAAAATTGTGCAATTTTCCTTGATTTAGCATACAAAATTTGTTATTATATTAAAGACGTGATAATCAGATGGATGTCCTGCGGGCAATCCGTCTTTTCAGGCAGGAGGTGTGTCAATGTCTTTAGAAGCTATCACGACGATAAGCGAAGCGGAGGAAAGTGCAAGACGCATTAAGGCTCAGGCTCTGACGGAGGCGAAATCCGCTCAGGCGGCAGCCGAGGCAGAGAGCAAAGCCGTAATCGCGGCGGCTCTTAAAAAGGCCGAGGGCGAAATTCGCGAGAGCCGCGCACTGGCGGACGCGAAGGCTATGGCCGAGGCGCAGCAGCTGGCGGAGGATACGGAAAACAAAAAAGCTGCCATGCGAGCAAGAGCGGAAGGCAGGCTTTCCAAGGCCGCGTCCCTTATCGTTGAAAGGATTGTGAACGGCTGATGTCAATCGTAAGGATGAAAAAGCTCGGACTGATGGCAGTTTCGTCCCAGCGGGAGGAGCTGCTGCGCGACCTGATGCTTTTGGGCTGTGTGGAGATCTCGGAGCCGCGCGCCGCGCCGGAGGACGAGCTTCTACCAAAGCTCACTCGGCAGGACGCGGGTGCTCTGCAAGCTCTGCGCGCAAGCCAAGGCGAAATCAGGGCCGCGCTGAAGCTGCTGGACGGCTATGCGCCGTCAAAAAACAAGCTGCTTGCTCCCTTGCCCGATGTGGGCCTTGAGGAGCTGCTGAGCGAACGTGCGCTGCCCGCGCAGCTTGCGCTCGCCAGAAAAATTATCGGCCTCGACGACCGAAACCGCCGTCTTACGGCGGAGGAGAGCAGGCTGAGAGCGGAAATCGAATCGCTCATGCCGTGGACGGGGCTCGACCTGCCGCTCGGCATGACGGGAACCGAGACCTGCGCCGTTCAGACGGCGTCCCTGCCGACCTCGCTCGCTCCCGATGCGGCGGAGGCCGCCCTGCGCGATGCCACCGAAAACGCGCAGCTCTACTTCATCTCCGCGGACAAATCCCAGCGCTACGTCCTGCTCATCTGCATGAGACAGGATCTCGATTCCGCGCTGACGGCACTGCGCCCCTTGGGCTACGCGGCGATGACGCCGGGTGATGTCAAGGGCACCGCAAAGGAAGGAATCGCCTCTGCGGAGGAACGGCTCCGCGTCTGTGCCAAGGAAAAGCTCAATTGCTCCGCCGCGATAGCTGCGGAGGGCGACAAGCGCCCCGCGCTGAAGCTCTGCGTGGATACGCTTTCCACCAAAATCTCCCGCGCGGAAAATGCCGAGAAGCTCCTCTGCACCGAGAGCGTCTCCATCTTTTGGGGCTGGGTCCCCGAGGAAAAGCTGCCCGAGCTTGCCGCGGCGCTCGAGAAATACGACTGCGCATGGGAAACAGAGGACCCCTCGCCCGAGGAATACCCCGAGGTTCCCATAAAGCTCAAAAACAACAGATTCTCGCGCCCTCTCAACATGGTCACCGAGATGTACAGCCTCCCCGCCTACGACGGCGTGGACCCGAACCCCCTGATGGCACCGTTCTTCATCCTGTTCTACGGAATCATGATGGCGGACATGGCCTACGGCCTTATCATGATGCTTGCCGGGCTTTTGGTGCTCAAGCTCAAAAGGCCAAAGGGCGGAGCCAAAACCTTCTGCGAGCTGCTGTTTGTCTGCGGCATATCCACCTTCATTTGGGGCATCATCACCGGCGGCTTCTTTGGCGACGCGCCCTTGCAGCTTGCCGTTATGCTAAACCCCGACACGACCTTCAAGGGTCTCCCCGCCCTCTTTAACCCGATAGACAACTCCGTGTATGTCCTTATCGGCGCAATGGGACTGGGTCTCATCCAAATCGTGACAGGCATGATGATAAGCTTCATCAACAAACTCAAAAACGGCGAGATACTCGATGCGATTTTTGAGGAATTTACATGGTGGGTTGTCTTCGCCGGCATAGGCTGCATGGCGCTCAAGGTCACCAATATCGTCCTTTGGATAGGCGTTGCAATGGTCTTCGCCGGCCCGATAATCACAGGCAAGGGCCTCGGCAAAATCACCGGCATCTTCGCCTCCCTCTACAACCACGTCACCGGCTTTTTCGGCGACATACTGTCCTATTCGCGTCTGATGGCGCTGATGCTGGCAGGCTCGGTCATCGCGCAGGTCTTCAACACGCTTGGCGCTTTCACCGGGAAAATCTGGTTTTTCATCCCCATATTCCTCGTGGGCCACTCGCTGAACTTCGCCCTGAACCTTTTGGGCTGCTATGTCCATGACCTGCGTCTGCAGTGTCTCGAATATTTCGGCAAGTTCTATAAGGACGGCGGGCGTGCGTTCAAGCCCCTCGACATCAACACGAAATACTATAATCTCGTCAAGTAATTAAGGAGGAAAACAAAAATGATAACTCTTGATACCATCGGAACGGCGCTGGCTCTGCTCGGCGCGGGACTTGCCGCCGCGCTTGCCGGAATCGGCAGCGCAAAGGGCACGGGCATAGCCGGCGAGGCCGGTGCGGGACTGCTCAGCGAGGACCCCAGCAAATTCGGTAAAGTCATGATACTTCAGGTCATCCCCGGCACGCAGGGTCTTTACGGCCTCGTCATCGGCTTCGTCGCCCTCAGCAAAATGGGCGCGCTCGACGGCTCCATCGACCTCACCTTCTTCGAAGGTCTGCGTTACTTCATGGCCTGCCTGCCCATCGCTCTCGGCGGCTGGATTTCCGCTATAGCTCAGGGCCGCGTCGCCGCAGCCTCCATCAATCTTCTTGCAAAGAAGCCCGACGACTGGTCAAAGGGCATGATCCTCTGCATCACCGTCGAGTTCTACGCCATACTCGCCCTGCTGGTCTCCTTCCTGATGCTCCTTGGAATCAAGTGAGCAAGCCCACAAAAAAACCGCAAAGGTTGGAAATGCAATGAACGGAATCGAAAAAATTACTGCCCGCATCGCCGCCGACGCGGAGGACGAGGCCCGAGTGATTCGGGAGGAGTCCGCGAGGCGCTGTGCCGAGCTGCGTGAGGAGAACGAGCGCCAAGCGCAGGCCGAATACCAAAAACTACTTAAAAGCGGCGGCGAGGAAACCGAACAGCGCTCCTCCCGCATAGACAGAACAGCCCGACTTGAGGCCAAAAAAGGCGTGCTCTCCATGAAGCAGGAGGAAGTCTCCCGCGCCTTCGCCATGGCGAAGGACAAGATTTCCGCCCTGCCCGAGCAGGATTACATCGGCTTTCTCGCGCGGCAGGCGGCCTCCGCCTCCATCACCGGCGAGGAGGAGCTTATCCTCTCGCCCGAGGACAGGTCAAGCATCGGCGCCAAGGTCGTGAAAGCCGCCAACGAGCAGCTCTCCCGCGGCGAGAAGCCCGCGCGCCTCACACTCTCGGAGCGCACGCGCAGCATGGCCGGCGGCCTCGTCCTGAAGCAGGGCGATATTGAGGTAAACTGCACGGTGGATACCCTGCTTGAGCTGTCACGCGGGGAGCTGGCCGCCCAAGTGGCGGAGGTGCTCTTTGAGGGCTGAAGCGCCGCGTTCGGTAAAACCGCTCCGGGAACATTCCCCGGCGAGGAGGTAAGATTTTGCCTGATAAAGTCAATCAAAACGACTACCTGTATCTCTCGGCAATGCTGAGAGCAAGGGAAGCCAATATACTCAGCCGCGACAGGATGGACAGAATGCTCTCGGCAGCCACATACGCCGAGGCCGCAAAGATTCTGACGGACTGCGGCTATGAGGACATGTCCCGCATGGACGCGAAGTCCATCGACGCCGCTCTGTCAAGGCACAGAGAGGCCGTCTTTGACGAGCTTACCCGTCTTGTGCCCCAGGCGGAGCTTGTGGATATCTTCCGCCTGAAATACGACTACCACAACGCCAAGGTCATCATCAAGGCCGAGGGCGCGGGCGTCTCGGGAGAACACCTGTTCTCCTCCTCCGGCAGAATAGACCACGAGGTTCTCCGGACCGCCTACCGCGAGGAGGACTTCCGTTTCCTGCCCGAGGCAATGGGCAGGGCGATGGGCGAGGCAAAAAGCGTGCTCGCCAGAACGGGCAACCCGCAGCTTGCGGACTTCGTTTTGGACAGCGCCTATTTCGCCGAGCTTGCCGCGATTGCCGAGCAGGCCGGCGGCGGCTTCCTGACGGACTATGTCCGCGCACTCATCGACAGCGCAAATCTCCGCACCGCTGTGCGGACAATCCGCATGGGCAGGGACCAGGACTTCCTCGCGACGGCCCTGATACGCGGCGGCAACGCCGACCCTCAGCGGCTTGCGCAGGCCGCCTTCTCCGGCGGCGAGGGACTTATCGCCATCTTCACGGCCACCTGCTTCAAGGACGCCGCCGCGCTGGGCGCGGAGGCAATGAAGGGCGGCTCAATGACCCGCTTCGAGCTCTCATGCGACAATGCCGTCACGGCGTTTCTGCGCTCGGCTCGGCTTATCTCCTTTGGGGCGGAGCCGGTGCTCGAATATGTCGCGCTGGTGGAGGCGGAGATAACCGCCGTCAGAATGATTCTCACGGGGCGGCTTGCCGGCATAGCGCCGGAGGTCATCCGGGAAAGGCTGCGTGATGTAGATGCTTAAAATTGCCGTATTGGGCGGACGCGAAACCGTCATGGGCTTCAAGGCCCTCGGATTGGACGTTTTCCCCGTCACCGAAGTCGATGAAGCGCGGGACACACTGCGCCGCCTCACCCGAGAGTCGGAGGGCGAATACGCCATCATCTACGTCGAGGAGAACTTTGCACAGCAGCTTGAGCACGAGATAAGCAGATTCAAAAACGTGCCAACCCCCGCGATAATACTGATCCCGGGCAGGGAAGGCCCCTTGGGGCTTGGCCAGTCCGCACTCAAGGCCGCGGTGGAAAAGGCCGTCGGCTCCGATATTCTATAGGCTGGGGCGCTTGCACCCGCAGCTTAAACCCGAAAGAAGGTTTGTAAATGAGCGGAATCATCACAAAAGTTTCCGGCCCGCTGGTAGTGGCGGAGGGCTTGGCCGACGCTAACGTGTCGGACGTCGTCCGCGTCGGCGCCCAGCGGCTCATAGGCGAGATACTGAACATGACCGGCGACTCCGCATCCATTCAGGTCTATGAGGAGACCTCCGGCATCGGCCCCGGCGCCGAGGTCATCACCACCGGCATGCCGCTTTCCGTGGAGCTTGGGCCCGGTATGCTCGAGAACATCTACGACGGCATCCAGCGCCCCCTGCCCGAGATACGCGCCCTGACGGGCGAGACAATCTCCCGCGGCGTGGCGGTGCCCGCGCTGAACCGCGACAGGAAATGGCAGTTCGTCCCCGTAGCTAAGCCGGGGGACAAGGTCATAACCGGCGACGTGCTCGGCACAATCCAAGAGACAACCGCAATCACCCACAAAATAATGGTCCCTCCCGGCGTAAGCGGCACAGTCCTAAGCGTCGAAGCCGGAGAATTTACGGTCGAGCACACCGTCGCCGTCCTCAGAGACGCCGCCGGCAAGGACATCCCCCTCAATATGATTCAGCATTGGCCTGTCCGTATTGCCCGCCCCTACTCCGCAAAATATATGCCCTCCCGCCCCATGAACAGCGGACAGCGCATCATCGACACACTGTTCCCCATCGCCAAGGGCGGCACGGCCGCCGTCCCCGGCCCCTTCGGCAGCGGCAAGACCGTCGTGCAGCACCAGCTTGCCAAATGGTCGGACGTTGACATCGTCGTCTATATCGGCTGCGGCGAGCGCGGCAACGAGATGACGGACGTCCTTATGGAGTTCCCCGAGCTGACCGACCCGAGAAACGGCGAGCCTCTCATGAAGCGCACCGTCCTCATAGCCAACACCTCCGATATGCCGGTCGCCGCCCGTGAAGCCTCCATCTATACCGGTATCACCATTGCGGAGTATTTCCGCGACATGGGCTACGACGTCGCAGTCCTTGCGGACTCCACCTCACGCTGGGCGGAGGCCCTGCGCGAAATGTCCGGTCGTCTCGAGGAAATGCCCGGCGAGGAGGGCTACCCCGCCTATCTCGCATCCCGCATAGCGCAGTTCTACGAGCGCGCCGGCGTTGTCGAATGCATGGGCTCCGACGAGCGCCGCGGCTCCGTCACCGCCATCGGCGCCGTGTCGCCTCCGGGCGGCGATACCTCCGAGCCTGTCTCTCAGGCGACCATGCGCATTGTCAAGGTCTTCTGGGCGCTGGACTCGAGCCTTGCCTACGCGCGCCACTTCCCCGCCATAAACTGGCTGACCTCCTACTCCCTTTATGTCGACACCCTGAAGCCTTGGTATGAGGCCGAGTTCGGCCCCGAATATATGAACAACCGCGACAAGACCATGCACCTTTTGCAGGTCGAGTCCGAGCTGAAGGAAATCGTCCAGCTCGTCGGACAGGACGCCCTGTCTCCCGCCGACCGCCTCACCATGGAGACGGCAAAGATGATTCGCGAGGACTTCCTCCAGCAAAACGCCTTCATCGACGAGGACGCGTATTCCTCCTACCGCAAGCAGTTCAGACTTTTGGATATCATCCTTGAGTTCGACACGCTGGGACGCGAGGCGCTCGAAAAGGGCATCGACATGAACAAGCTCTTTGCCATCGGCGCTCGGGAGAAAATCGGCCGCGCCAAGATGGTTTCGCCCGAGGAATTCGAGAGCGTGTATGACGCCATCTCCAAAGAAATCATCACCGAGATTAACGAGATAGCACAGGGGGGTGAGGACGAATGATCAAGGAATACAAGACAATACGAGAGGTCGCAAATCCTCTGATGATCGTTCAGCATGTCGAGGGCGTCACCTATGACGAGCTTGGCGAGCTGGAGCTTCCCAACGGCGACAAGCGCCGCTGCAAGGTTCTTGAGGTGGACGGAGACACCGCCGTCGTCCAGCTCTTCGAATCCGCGCAGGGCATAAACCTTGCCGAAACAAAGGTTCGCTTCCTTGGCCACCCGCTGGAGCTTGGCGTATCCGAGGATATGCTCGGCCGCGTCTTCAACGGCATGGGCGAGCCCATAGACGGCGGCCCGGAGATTCTTGCCGAGGCGCACAGGGACATCAACGGCCTGCCGATGAACCCCGCCTCCCGCGCCTACCCCGCAGAATTCATCCAGACCGGCGTCTCCACCATAGACGGCCTCAACACCCTCGTAAGAGGGCAGAAGCTGCCGATATTCTCCTGCTCCGGCCTGCCCCATGCGGCGCTCGCTGCGCAGATAGCGCGTCAGGCGCGTGTCCGCGGCACGGACGAAAACTTCGCCGTCGTGTTTGCCGCCATCGGCATCACGTTTGAGGAATCCGAATACTTTATTCAGGACTTCCGCCGCACCGGCTCCATCGACCGCACCGTGGTCTTCTCGAACCTCGCAAACGACCCCGCGGTCGAGCGCATAGCCACACCGCGTATGGCGCTCACAGCCGCCGAGTATCTCGCGTTCGAGAAGGATATGCACGTCCTCGTCATCCTGACGGATATCACCAACTACGCCGAGGCTCTGCGTGAGGTCTCCGCCGCCAAGAAGGAAGTCCCGGGCCGCCGCGGCTACCCCGGCTACCTCTATACCGACCTTGCCACCATGTACGAGCGCGCCGGTCGGCGTATCGGCAAAAAAGGCTCCATCACGATGATTCCCATCCTCACCATGCCGGAGGACGACAAAACCCACCCCATCCCCGACCTGACCGGCTACATCACAGAGGGTCAGATAATCCTCTCGCGAGAGCTTCACCGCAAGGGCATAGTCCCGCCGGTGGACGTTCTGCCGAGCCTCTCCCGTCTGAAGGACAAGGGCATCGGCGAGGACAAAACCCGCGAGGACCACTCCGGCACCATGAACCAGCTTTTCGCCGCCTATGCCCGAGGCAAGGAGGCCAAGGAGCTGATGACCATCCTCGGCGAGGCCGCCCTCTCGGACGACGACAAGCTGTTTGCCAAATTTGCGGACGCCTTCGAAAAGCGCTACGTCTCTCAGGGCAACGACACGAACCGCACCATCGAGGAAACCCTCGATCTCGGCTGGGAGCTTTTGGATATCCTGCCCCGCTCCGAGCTGAAGCGTATCAAGCCCGAGATGATAGAGAAGTATCTGCCCAAGAGCGAGTCCGATAAGTAAGTAGGTGATACCATGCCAAGCGCAGCTATAACTCCGACCAGAATGGTCCTGAACCAATTAAAGGGACGGCTGAAAACCGCGCGCAAGGGCCACAAGCTCATGAAAGACAAGCGCGATGAGCTTATGCGCCAATTTATGGACGTGGTGCGCCGCAACAAGGCTCTCCGAACTCAGGTTGAGGAAGGGCTGACCTCCGCCTTTGCCTCGCTCACCGTGGCGAGTGCAATCATGTCTCCCGAGATGCTGGAGCAGGCGCTCCTCTATCCGCGCCAGAGCGTGGAGCTGGGGATGAGCTTCAAGAACATCATGAGCGTCAACGTCCCGCTCTATGATTTCAAGACCCGCAACAGCGACCCCGCCGAGATATACCCCTACGGCTTCGCCCAGACCTCCGGCGAACTGGACGACGCTCTCGAAAAACTCGCGCAGGTGTTCCAAGATATGCTTGAGCTCGCTCAGGTCGAAAAGACCATGCAGCTTCTTGCGGAGGAAATCGAAAAGACCCGCCGCCGCGTCAACGCGCTGGAATACGTCATGATTCCGCAGCTCGAGCAGAACATCCGCTATATCTCCATGAAGCTTGCGGAAAATGAAAACTCCACCAAGGTCCGACTTCTGAAGGTCAAGGACATGGTGCTGGAGAAAGCCCACAACTTCAAGTAACCCTGCGGTCGGAGGGGGATTAAATCCCCTTTCGGAGTCGTAGTCCCGGTCGGGCTTTGCCTGACCGGGACATATTATTATACATACCTTGCCGTGAGGCGATGGGGGATGCTGCAATCAGTATTCGTCCTTCTCAAGCGCCTTTGCCACGTCCGCCATGGCGACGGCAAGCTCGCGGGAAAATTCCGCGTCTTGGGACGCCGCCTCGATGACGACGACGCTCTCGCCGTCCTCGGGGCGGACGCGCACGCCGCAGTGACCGCCGGAGAGGGTGACGCCGTCGGAGAAATCCGCGCCGAGCTCAAGCATTCGCTCGGAGACGGCGCGCATGAGCCGCGCCCTGTCACGGCAGGGGATGCGTCGGCATATAATGCGCTCGCCGGGCAGGGGGAGGCAGTCCGACTCGGCGGGCTTCGCTTCGGCTTGCGGCGGCTCACCGTCAAAGAGCCGCAGCTTTCCGTCCAGCGCGTCAAGGCAGCAGCGGTGATACGCCCGCGGCGAGCCGATGTCGCACCAGTAGCCCGCCATGACAGCGCCGCGAATGACGCGCCCCTCGCCCATAAGCCGGGGAAAGAGGTCGCGGGCAAAGTCAAAGGCCGCGCCCTGCGGCACAAGCTCCATGGCGGCGGGGGATACGATATATATGCCGGTGTTCACGAGGTCGGTGACGACCCGACGCCAAGGCGGTTTTTCGATAAAACAGCGGACCTCGCCGGAGTTGTCCGGCAGAACGAGGCCGTAGGCGAGCGGCTCGGCGGATTCGCAGAGCGCAATGGTGACGGCGGGCGAGTGCGCCCTGTGCTCCGCCACGAGTGCGCGGAGGTCAAAATCGCAGGCGGCGTCGCCGCTGATGACGAGAAAATCCTCATTTCCATAGAAATCGGCGCAGTTTTTTACTCCCCCGGCGGTGCCGAGAGGCTCCTTTTCAAATCTGTATTCGAGCTTGACGCCAAAGCGCCCGCCGTCGCCGAAGTATTCGGTGATGGCTGTCGGGTTATACTTGAGCGCGGCGCATATATCATTTATGCCGTTTTCGCGCAGCAGCTCGAGTATTCGCTCCATGAGCGGCTTGCCAAGGAAGGGGACCATGGGCTTGGGGAGGTCGCCTGTGACCTGCTTTAGGCGTTTTCCCTCTCCGCCCGCCATAATTATTGCTTTCATGCCCTTATTATTTGAAGCAAATCGTTTTTCATGTTGTCAACCTAAGCCAGCTTTGTTATAATATAGGTCTATCTATGCGGTGCTATGCCAATGCGGCCCGCGGGAGGTTTTCCCATGAATAAAAAAATTCAAAGATTAGTCGAGCCGGGAGTTGGGCTGTACATGGCCTTCCTCATCCTGTTCGTCGCGGCGTCGCTGTTTTTCGACCAGTATATTTTGGCGGGCGTCGAGGCGGGGATAGTTCTCCTGCTTGTCATCTATTCGTTTTTCGTCGCGCGGAAAAAGCGCAAGGAGCTGATGGCGTATATCGAGTCCGTCACCTACGACGCAGATACGGCGAAGAACAACACCCTTCTCAATTTCCCGCTGCCTATGGCGGTTTTTGCGCTCAGCGACTCACGCGTGGTCTGGGCAAACCAATATTTCTTCGATATGTGCGGCGTGAGCAGCTCGCGCCTCGACGTGAGGCTTGACGAGCTTGTCCCCGCCTTCTCCGGCAAATGGCTGACGGAGGGCAAGAGCCAGCACCCCGGACTTCTCACCCTTGGCGACAAAAAATACCAAATTCACGGCAACATCATCCGCTCCGGCGACGGGCCGAAAAACGAAGAACGCGGCTTCATGGGCATCACCTATTGGGTCGACGTCACCGAGTACGACAATATCCGCGTGAGCTACGAGGCCTCTCGCCCCGTCGTCGCGCTCATAGTCATCGACAACTACGACGAGATGACCAAAAACCAGACCGACCGTGTCAAAAACGAGCTGCGTGACGCAGTTGAGGACCGCATAGCCCAATGGTGCGACGGCAAGGACGGCTTTATGCGCCGCTATGACCGCGACCGCTATGTCTTCATCTTCGAGCGGCGCTGGCTGCCCGCCATGCAGGAGGGGAAATTTTCCCTTTTGGACAGCGTACACCACGTCGTCAGCCCCTCGGGCATACACGGCAGCATAAGCATTGGCATAGGCCACGACGGAGTAAGCTTCGGCGAGGACTACCAATTCGCGGCCCTTGCGGCAGAGATGGCACTCTCAAGAGGCGGCGACCAGGCGGTTGTCAAAAACCGCTTCAATTTCGAGTTTTTCGGCGGGCGCGGCAACGAAATAGAGACGCGCACGAAGGTCAAGTCCCGCGTCATGGCAAACGCCCTCTGCGAGCTTATCGGCGACGCGTCACGCGTGTTCGTCATGGGCCACAAATACGCGGACCTCGACACCGTCGGCGCGGAGGCGGCAATCTGCTGCATAGCCCGAAAAAAGGGCAAGCAGTGCAGAATCGTCATAGACCAGCAAAAAAACGCCGCAGGCTCGCTGATAGCGCGGCTCAAGCTCGAGCCGGAATACAAAAACGCCTTCATATCCCCGCAGGAGGCGATGCTGCTGGCGGACAGCCGCTCGCTCTTGGTGGTGGTGGACACCAACCGCCCCGAGCAGGTGGAGGACCAAAGTCTTTTGCAGACCTGCAACCGCGTGGCGGTCATCGACCACCACAGACGCGCGGCCACCTACATCCAAAAAGCCGACCTCACCTTCCACGAGCCATTCGCCTCAAGCGTGTGCGAGCTCATGAGCGAGGTGCTTCAGGAGGTCGTGGACCCGGCGGATGTCCTGCGCTGTGAGTCCGAGGCCCTGCTCTCGGGAATAGTCCTCGACACCAAGAATTTCACAATGCGCACAGGCGAGCGCACCTTCGACGCCGCCGCCTTCCTCCGCCGCACCGGGGCGGACACGACGGAGGTCAAAAAGCTCCTTCAGAACGACATGGACCAGACCGTGGCGCGCTACAAAATACTCCAGAACGCCCAGCTCTACCGCGGCAATATCGCGGTCGCCGTGCCGGAGGAGCAGCAGGACAGAATAGTCGCCGCACAGGCGGCGGACGAGCTGCTGAACATCTCGGGAGTCGAGGTCTCGTTTGTCGTTTTCCCGACAGGGGACGGCGGCGCGAATATCTCGGCCCGCTCCATGGGCGACGTCAACGCCCAGATGATAATGGAAAAGCTCGGCGGCGGCGGAAACCGCTCGGCTGCGGCGGCTCAGCTCCACGACACGGGTCTGCGCGAAGCCGTGAATAAGCTTTTCGAGGCGATTGACGAATATCTTGACGAATAGGCCCGTTTTCGGGCAGAGGCGCACATGCGCCCTTGGGCATATCGGGGCGGGAGAACCCGCTTTCCGATGGGAAAGGAGAACATATAATGAAAGTAATCTTCAATGTTGACGTAAGGGGACAGGCGAAAAAAGGCGAGCTGAAAGAGGTCTCGGACGGCTACGGCCGCAACTATCTTCTCCCCCGCAAGCTCGCGACAGAGGCGACGGCGGACAACATGAACACCCTGAAGCTTCAGGAAAAGGCAAAGGCCGCGCTTATGGCGAAGGAAAAGGCTCAGGCCGAGGAAAACGCCAAGCGGCTCGGCGACGTCGTCGTCCACATCTCCGCCAAGTCGGGACAGGGCGGCAAGCTTTTCGGCGCCGTCACCTCTCAGGAAATATCCGACGCGCTCCGCGCCCAGCACGGCATCGAAATCGAGAAAAACAAGATAGTTCAGGGCGACCCGATAAAGCAGTTCGGCAGCTTTGAGGTCAAGGCGAAGCTCGGCTACGAGGTCATGGGCACCATAAACCTCTTGGTAACGGAGCAAAAATAAGGCGCGGGAGGCTTTTCCATGGATGAGCTTTTAGGCAGACAGGCGCCGCATTCGGCGCCGGCGGAGCAGGCGGTCATCGGCTCCATGCTCATTGACCCCGCCTGCGTTTCGGAGGTCATAGACAAAATCCGCTCCGTGGATTTTTATATCGAGGCAAACAGGGACATATTCGATACCATTTTTGCCATGTTCGCCTACGGACAGACCATCGACCCCGTGACCGTGCTGGATCAGATGAAGGTGCGCGGCGTTTTTGGCGCGGCCTCACAGCAGTATGTGCTGGAGCTTATGCAGGTCACGCCGACGGCGGCGAACGTCCTCGAATATGCCGCCATAGTCAGGGACAAAGCCCTGCTGCGCAACATCGCGCAGGCGGCGGACGAGATAAACACCCTCGTCTACGCCGGCGAGGGCGAGGTCGGCTCCATTTTGGAGGCGGCAGAGCGCAAAATCTACGCCCTGCGCAAGGACAGAGCCGTCGGCGGACTGATGCCGGTATCCGTCGTCGTCCAAAGCGTCTATACACATCTGTCCGAGGCGGCGGCCTCGGATAAAACCATTCCCGGTCTAACCACCGGCCTTTCCGACCTCGACAGAACCATCCTCGGCCTTGGCGGCGGCGACCTCGTAATCGTCGCGGCGCGCCCCGGCGTGGGCAAGACCAGCATAGCTCTGAACATCGCCATGCACGTCGGCAAGACCACCAAAAAAACAGTGGCAATATTTTCCCTCGAAATGGCGCGGGAACAGCTCGTCATCCGCCTCTTGGCGAACGAGGGACTTATCGACAGCCAAAAGCTCCAGACGGGCAAGCTCTCGCAGGACGAGTGGCGGCGCGTCGGCGCGGCGGCGGCGGTAATCTCCGCAACCGACATCCGAATAGACGACAACCCCACCCTCTCGGTGGCGGATATGAACGCCCAATGCCGACGCTTGCAGGATATCGGCCTTGTGGTCATAGACTATCTCCAGCTCATGCAGTCGGCGGGCAGCGGCAGCTCCTGGTCTAACGAGAGCCGCACGCAGGCGGTATCGGACATGAGCCGTATGCTCAAAATAATGGCGAAAGAGCTGAACGTCCCCGTGCTCTGTCTCTCCCAGCTCTCTCGTGCGAACGAGGCGCGGCAGAACAAGCGCCCCATGCTCTCCGACCTGCGCGAATCCGGCGCCATCGAGCAGGACGCCGACGTTGTCATCGGCCTCTACCGCGAGAGCACCTATAACAGCGAGTGCGAAAATCCCAACGAGGCAGAGGCAATAATCCTCAAAAACCGCCATGGCGAAACCGGCACCATCAAGCTGCTTTGGATGCCGGAATATACCACCTTTGCCGCCATGGAAAATCGGCGTGACGATGATGATTACTGATTTTACCGACAAATACAATATGCTTCCCGAGGGGGCGCAGATTCTCTGTGCCGTCTCCGGCGGCGCGGACTCCGTCTGTCTGCTCATGCTCCTTTTGGAGCTTGCTCCCGCAAGGCGGCTCACTGTCCGCGCCGCTCACTATAACCATTGCCTGCGCGGGGCGGAATCCGACAGGGACGAGGAATTCGTTAAGTCGCTCTGCTTAAAGCTCGGCGTTACCTGCGTGACGGAGCGGGGAGACGTCGCCGCCTATGCCGCGCAAAACGGCATGGGCACAGAGGAAGCCGCGCGCAGGCTGCGCTACGACTTTCTTGAGCGCACGGCGGAGCGCCTCGACTGCGGCCGCATCGCCACCGCGCATACGGCGGACGATAATGCCGAGACTATGCTGATGAACCTCGCAAGAGGCACGGGTCTGCGCGGACTCTGCGGCATACCGCCCGTGCGCGGCAGGCTCATCCGCCCGATTCTGACCCTCACGCGGGCGGAGGTCGAAGAATACCTCAAAAGCCGCGCGGTCACTCACATCGAGGACAGCAGCAACGCCTCGGACGACTACGCCCGCAACCGCGTGCGCCATGCCGCCGTTCCGGCGCTCAGGAGCGTGAACAGCGGCTTTTCCGCAAACGCCTCCCGCGCGGCGGAGCTGCTGCGCGGTGACGAGGAATTTTTAAGCTCCCTTGCCGGTGATTTTATCGCTGAAAATCTTCGCGACAATACCCTGCCGGAGAGAGGGCTGGCGGCACTGCCGCGCCCCGTATCCTCACGCGTCATACGCCTTATAGCCGGCGCGGGCCTCTCCGAAAAGCATGTGGACGCAATCCTCGCGCTCGCGGGGAGCGAGGGGCTGGGCTTTGCGGATGTGCCGGGCATGAGGGTCACGCGCGAATGCGGAAGGCTCGAGTTCGGCGCCGCCGAGCAAAAGGAAATAGAACCGACACGGCTCGTCATCGGCGGCACTGTCCGCATAGGGGGGACAGATATGCTCGCCACCTGCCGCCTTCTCCCGCCGGGAGCCGAAATTCACAGTTCATTAAACACTTTTTTCTTTAATTATGAGAGGATATGTGGTAACATATCCTGTATGTCCAGAGCGGACGGCGATAAAATAAGGCTTGCGGGGCGTGGCTGCACCAAAAGTCTCTCCGATATGTTCGCCGAAAAAAAGCTCACACAGCTAAAGCGCCGCCTCACCCCGGTGTTTCGGGATGGGGAAGGTGTTATCGCTGTTTATGGCTTCGGTGTGGCAGAGCGCTGCGCCGCGGAGCCGGGCTGCGAGGCTCTGAGAATAGAGATAGAAACGAAAGTAACAGGGTGAAAGCTATGATGAGTGACGACATTGAGTCAATACTGTTTACCGAGGAGCGGCTGAAGGCAAGAATCAGCGAGCTTGGCGCGGAGCTGTCGAGGGACTATGCCGACAAAAATCCGATGTTCGTTGGCGTGCTGAAGGGCTGCTTCGTGTTCATGGCGGATCTCATGCGGAGCGTGGATATACGCTGCACCATGGACTTTATGGCAGTCTCCTCCTACGGCTCCGGCACCAAGACCACCGGCGCGGTGGAAATCAACAAGGACCTCTCCCATGATATCGCAGGCCGCCATGTCATAATCGTCGAGGACATCCTTGACAGCGGCGTGACCCTGAGCTACCTCACAAAATACCTCTCCGGGCGTCTGCCCGCGTCAATAAAAATCGTGACGCTGCTGGACAAGCCCCTGCGCCGCAGGGCGGACATCAAGGCGGATTACAGCGGCTTTGAGGTACCGGACGCTTTCGTCGTGGGCTATGGGCTTGACTACGACGAGGTTTACCGCAATCTTCCCTACATCGGGATTTTAAAGCCCGAGGTCTACACAAAATAATTATTCACAGCAAAAGGACGTGATCATCTCTTGAAACCGCAAAGAAACCGGGCGAGAGACCTGGGCTTTTACGCACTCATAATGCTCATCCTGCTGGCGACGGTCTTCACAATGACCGCCCCGCCGAAGGCCGAGACCTACGGCTACTCCCAAGTAGTTGACTTTTTCAAGCAGGAAAAGGTCGAATCCTTTTATATCGAAGGCTCCGATTTGATTCTGACGCTCCGCGGACAGCCGGAGGGGCAGGAAACAGTCACCTATAAGCTCGCAAGCCCACAGTGGTTCAAGGACGACATGGGCCCCATCATCGACCAGCAATACGCCGACGGAATCATCACCGAATACGACTACAAGGTAGGCTTTGTCGCCCCGTGGTGGCTGAGCTTTATTCCCTACCTCATTGTCATCCTTCTCTGCGGCGGGCTTTGGTACTCCATGATGTCCAAGGCGGGCGGCGGAGCGCCGGGCGTCGGCAAATTCGGCAAGGCGCGCACGCGCCTCGGCAGCGAGGAAAAGAAAAAAGTCACCTTTGCCGACGTCGCCGGCTGCGACGAGGAAAAGGCCGAGCTGCAGGAGATTGTCTCCTTCCTCAAAAATCCGCACGCCTATACCGATATGGGCGCGCGCATACCCAAGGGCGTTCTGCTTGTCGGCCCTCCGGGCACCGGCAAGACCCTCATCGCGAGAGCGGTGGCGGGCGAGGCGGGCGTACAGTTCCTCACCATATCCGGCTCCGACTTCGTCGAGCTGTATGTCGGCGTGGGCGCGTCGCGTGTCCGCGACCTGTTCGAGCAGGCCAAGAAGGTCGCCCCCGCGATAATTTTCATCGACGAAATCGACGCAGTGGGACGTCAGAGAGGCTCCGGCCTCGGCGGCGGCCACGACGAGCGCGAGCAGACCCTTAACCAGCTCCTTGTGGAGATGGACGGCTTCTCCAACAACGAGGGCGTCATTGTCATGGCCGCCACCAACAGGTCGGACATCCTTGACAGCGCCCTGCTTCGCCCCGGCCGCTTTGACAGGCGCGTATATGTCGGACTTCCCGACGTCAAGGGCCGCGAGGCCATACTCCGCGTCCACTCCCGCGGCAAGCCCTTGGGCGACGACGTGAACCTCAACAGCGTGGCGCGCGGAACCCCCGGCTTTACCGGTGCCGATTTGGAAAACCTCCTGAACGAGGCCGCGCTGATGTCGGTCGGCAACGGACGCCGCTTCATAACCTCCGTCGAAATCGAGGAGGCAATCCGCAAGGTGCAGCTCGGCCCCGAGAAAAAGAGCCGCGTCATGTCCGAGCGCGCGCGCAAGCTCGCCGCCTACCACGAGGCGGGACATGCCATCTCCGGCAAATTCCAGAGCCACACCGACCCCGTACACTATATTACCATCGTCCCGCGCGGCCCCGCCGGCGGCGTGACGTATTTCCGACCCAAGGAAGACGAGGAAAACTTCAACTCCTACAACGAGCTGTTTGAGAACATCGTCGTCTGCCTCGGCGGACGCGTTTCCGAGCGCCTGTTTTTGGACGACATCTCCACCGGTGCCTCCGGCGATATCCAGCAGGCGAGCGGCCTTGCTCGCGCCATGATAACCAAATACGGCATGAGCGAGCGCCTCGGGCCAATCTCCTTTGACAGCTCGGAGCACAGCATCTTCATTGGCCGCGACTTCGGTCAGACCAAGAGCTATTCCGAGGAAACCGCCGCCGTTATCGACTCCGAGGTCAAGCGCATCTTCGACGAGGCAAGCGCGAGCTGCGAGAAAATCCTCTCCGACCACGCGGAGCTGCTGCGCGGCGTCGCCGAATATCTCCTCACGAACGAGAGCATGGACGGCGAGACCTTTGAGTATTACTGCGAGCACGGTAAGCTGCCGCCCCCCAAGGCGGAGCCGCAGCCGCTGCCCGACGCGACAGCGCCGGAAAACACTCCGAACAGCCCGGAGCAGATAGAGGATAAGAAGGTGGAAACTGATGAAGTTAGGGATAGTGGGACTGCCTAACGTCGGCAAAACAACGCTTTTCAATGCGCTCACGGGGGAAAAGGCGGCGACCTCCGCCTATGCCTTTACCTCGGTGACGCCGAACGTCGGTACCGTGAAGGTGCCGGATACACGCTTGGATTATCTCGCCGAGATGTACGAGCCGAAGAAATATACGCCCGCGACCATCGAGTTTGTCGATATCGCGGGGCTTGCCAAGGGCGCGTCCCGCGGTGAGGGGCTGGGCAACGGCTTCCTCGCCGCCATACGCCAGACCGACGCGCTTTTGGAGGTCGTCCGCTGCTTCAATAACGACGAGCTTTTCACAGAGCCGGCGGACGCCGTGCGCGATGCCGAGGCACTTGAGCTTGAGCTGATTTTAGCGGATATTGACCTGATGCAGCGCCGCCACGAAAAGGCACAGAAGGCCGCCAAAAGCGGCGACAAGAAAATCAAACAGGAGGCGGAATTCCTCGAGCGCTTCTTGGCACACCTCTCGGACGGAAAGCCCGCCCGCACCTTTGACTTCACGGAGGACGAGTCCGCGCTTTTGGCGGACGGCGGCCTGCTCTCCATAAAGCCCGTCATCTATGCCGCAAACCTCGACGAGGACGGCTACGCCAAGAAGGACGACGACCCGGGCTATAAGGCCCTCTGCGCACTTGCGGAGGCGGACGGCTCAAAGGTTTTGCCCGTCTGCGCGAGACTCGAGGAGGACATAAACGACCTGCCCGAGGACGAACAGCGCGAATTTTTAGAGGATCTCGGCATAAGCGAGCGGGGCGTTGCCCGGCTCGTACAGTGCTCTTATGAGCTTTTGGGCTACATTTCCTTCCTCACCGCCGGCAAGGACGAGGTTCGCGCCTGGACGATAACCAAGGGCACAAAGGCGCCCAAAGCGGCGGGAAAGATACATTCCGACCTCGAGCGCGGCTTCATAAGGGCTGAAATCGTCGCCTTTGACGACCTTGTCGCCTGCGGCAGCATTGCCGCCGCCAAGGACAAGGGTCTTTTCCACTCCGAGGGCAAGGAATACATCATGAAGGATGGGGACGTCACCAACATCCGCTTTAACGTTTAACACAGGGAGGATGCGAATATGGAAGACGCGGAAGACATAATTTCCGTGAACGGCCTCTGCAAGTCTTTTAAGCTCTCCGCCAAGCAGCAGAAGCTTGAAAAGACCCGCGACAAGGTCGTTCACGCAGTGAGCGAGCTGTCCTTCTCCGTGCGAAGGGGCGAAATTTTCGGTCTGCTCGGCCCGAACGGCGCGGGCAAGACCACCACCCTGCGTATGCTGGCGACCCTCATAAGGCCCGACAGCGGCGACGCGATTTTGGATGGCGCAAGCATCACATCACAGCCGGAGCTTGTCCGTTCAAGAATCGGCTTTCTCACAAGCGAGCTGAAGTTAGAGGATTTTTTCACCCCGAATTACCTCTATGATTTTTTTGCCGCGCTCCATGGCGTCGCACCCGAGCTGCGCGACACGCGCAAGAGCTACATATTCCAAAAGTTTGGAATAAGCGACTTTGCCGAGGTAAAGGTCGCAAATCTCTCGACAGGCATGAAGCAAAAGACCTCGCTTGCCATCTCGCTCGTGCACGACCCCGAAATAATCATCTTCGACGAGCCGACAAACGGTCTGGACGTCATCACCGCCAAGGTGGTCACGGACTATCTCATCGACCTCAAGGCCCAGGGCAAGACCATCATCGTCTCCACCCATATTTTCAGCCTTGCGGAAAAAATCTGCGACCGCGTCGGCATCATCATAAACGGAAAAATGACCGATTGCGATACACTCGCGCGGCTTTGCGGCGACATGACGCTTGAGGATAAATTCTTCGGCATCTACGCGGAAACGGCAGGCGGAGAGGTATGAAAAACAACATTTCGGTCATTGTAAAGAAAGAGCTTTTCCGCTTTTTCAGCGACAAACGCATGGTGCTCTCGACGATTCTCCTGCCCGGCATCATGATTTATGTCATCTATTCCTTCATGGGCAGCGCCCTAACCGGCATGTTCACGCCCGACGAGGACTACAAATACACCCTGCGCGCCCTCAATATGCCGCAGACCGTGAGCGCCATGCTCAAGGACACCGACTTTGAGATAAGCGCCTTAACGGCGGACGAAGCCGAGGCCGCAAAGGCCGAGGTCGCAGACAAAAAGCTCGATATCCTCGCCGTTTTCCCCGAGAACTTCGACGCGGACGTCGCCTCCTACGAAAGCGGCTCGGGCGCGGCGGCACCGCTCGTGGAGATATACTATAACTCCACCCGCACGGAATCCGCATCGGCGCACGGCATGCTCATCTCGATGCTGGACGGCTACGAGAGCACGCTCGCCAACAAATTCGACCTCAACCCCGGCGGTCAGGGCTTTGACCTCGCCACCGAGCGGGATTCCACAGGCTTCATGTTCTCGTCCATGCTGCCGATGCTGCTCATGATATTTCTGTTTTCCGGCTGCGTCGCAATAGCTCCGGAGGCAATTGCGGGCGAGAAGGAGCGCGGCACAATCGCCACAATGCTCGTGACCCCCATGAAGCGCAGCGGGCTGGCAATCGGAAAAATCGTCGCCCTCTCGGTAATCGCCCTGCTGTCCGGCGCGTCCAGCACGCTCGGAACACTTTTGGCACTGCCGAAGCTCATGTCCGGCGCGTCGGGAAATATGTCCGCCGCTGTTTACGGCGCGGGGGACTACGCCCTGCTCACAACCGTTATATTATCCACCGTCCTGCTACTTGTGGCAATAATCTCCATCATCTCCGCCTACGCCAAAACCATAAAAGAGGCCCAGAGCGCCGTGTCACCCCTCATGATAATCGTCATGCTGGTGGGCGTGACCGCGATGTTCGGCGGCGGAGCCAAGACAGAGTTTTATTATTATCTCATCCCCATCTACAACAGCGTACAGGCCATGGCGGGAATCTTCTCATTCACCGCGGCCGCACAAAATATCCTCATCACCGTCGCCGTCAATCTGCTGCTTTCCGTAGCCTGCGGCTTCGTGCTGACGAGAATGTTCAACAGCGAAAAAGTCATGTTCAAAAAATAGCGTTCGCCGCCGGCAATATCGGCACGACAGCGCAACGCGGGAGGAATGGTTAAATATGGAAGAAAACAAATACAGCTTCGCAAATAAAGAATACAGGGACGCCTACCGCCACACCTGCTCGCACATCATGGCTCAGGCGATAAAGCATCTCTACCCCGATACGAAATTCGCCATCGGCCCCTCCATAGAGGACGGCTTCTACTACGACCTCGACTCTCCGACCGTCTTTACGCCCGAGCATCTTGAGGCGATTGAGGCCGAAATGCGCAAGCTTTGCAAGGAAAAACTCAAGTTGGAGCGCTTTGAGCTTTCCCGTGCCGAGGCATTGGAGTTCATGAAGGACGAGCCGTATAAAATCGAGCTCATAAACGACCTGCCGGAGGACGTGGCCCTCAGCTTCTACAGGCAGGGCGACTTCACCGACCTCTGCGCCGGCCCCCACCTTGACAGCACCGGCAGAATCAAGGGCAACGGCATAAAGCTCACGAGCTGCACCGGCGCCTACTGGCGCGGCGATTCCAGCCGCAAAATGCTCCAGAGAATCTACGGCACCTGCTTCCCCTCCAAGGAGGAGCTGGACACCTATCTTGCCCGAATCGAGGAGGCAAAGCGCCGCGACCACCGCAAGCTCGGCAAGGAGCTTGGCCTTTTCACGCTCATGGACGAAGGCCCCGGCTTCCCCTTCTTCCTGCCCAAGGGCATGATTCTCAAAAATACCCTCATCGAATACTGGCGTGAAGTCCACAAGCGCTACGGCTATGTCGAAATCTCCACACCCATGATACTGAATCAGGAGCTTTGGCACCGCAGCGGTCACTGGGACCACTACAAGGACAACATGTATACCACCGTCATTGACGGCGAGGACTTCGCCGTCAAGCCCATGAACTGCCCCGGCGGAATGCTCGTCTATAAGTCCGAGCCGCACTCCTATCGCGATTTGCCCCTGCGCGTCGGCGAGCTGGGACTTGTCCACAGACACGAGCTTTCGGGCGCGCTCCACGGCCTGTTCCGCGTCCGCTGCTTCACGCAGGACGATGCGCATATCTTCATGACCCGCGAACAGATAAAGGACGAAATCATCGGCGTCACCCGCCTGTTTGACGAGGTCTATTCCAAGTTCGGTCTCAAATACAAAATCGAGCTTTCCACCATGCCCGCCGACCATATGGGCGCGGAGGAGGACTGGCAGATAGCCACGAACGGCCTGCGCGAGGCGATGGATTCTCTCGGCAAGGTTTACGAAATAAACGAGGGCGACGGCGCTTTCTACGGCCCCAAGCTCGACTTCCACCTTGAGGACAGCATCGGCCGCACATGGCAGTGCGGAACCATCCAGCTCGACTTCCAAATGCCCGAGCGTTTTGAGCTCGAATATATCGGCGCGGACGGCGAGAAGCATCGCCCCGTCATGATACACCGCGTCGCCTTCGGCTCCATCGAGCGCTTCATTGGCGTCATCACCGAGCACTTTGCCGGCGCTTTCCCCATGTGGCTCGCACCCGTGCAGGTCAAGGTCATGAACATTACCGACAAAAGCCGTGAATATGCGAAGTCCGTGGCGGACAAGCTAAACGCCGCCGGCATCCGCGTGGAGAGCGATTTCCGCAACGAGAAAATCGGCTACAAAATCCGCGAGGCACAGTCCATGAAGATACCCTATATGCTCGTCATCGGCGAAAAAGAGGCCGAGGCGGGGGCTGTTGCCGTCCGCACACGCACAGGCGGGGATATGGGCGCAATGCCGCTCGATAAATTCATTGCGGACGCGCTTGAGGAAATCCAAACCCGCCGCCTGTAAACCATTTAGTATTGGAAGGCTGAAAGACATATGAAAAAAACTGCAAGCTTGATTCTTGCCGTCCTCCTGCTCGCGACTCTCTGCGCCTGCGGCGCAAAGAACGACGCGAACGCCACCCCGACAGATGTGAGCAGCGCCTCACCGACGGATATCGAACAGCCCGCCGCCACGCCGACTCCGCTTCCGCAGCCCGTGAGCGAGCTTGTCGTCTGCGGCATCCCCGTCGTCACAAACGGCCAGCCCACCGGCGTCAGCTACCTCAACGCCGACTACAAGGACGGCGTCCTCACTCTGACGGACGTCAAAATGTCCTCGGAATACGGCAGCTATCTTGGCATATCGTTTTCCGGCGACCTTGAGATAGTCCTCGTCGGCGCAAACTCCATCGCCACCACAAACGGCATGTCCGCCATCGGCGGCGGCGACGAGAAAATCAAGGGCAACCTCAAAATCTCCGGCGACGGCTCTCTCACCATAAACACCGACGGCGAGAATGCCGCCGGCATAATCTGCACCGGCTCGCTCGCCATAAACGGCGGCAGCTTCGACATCACAAGCGGCAGCAGCGCCATCTCCTGCGAGGGAGAGGTCGCCTATGCCGAGGGCCTCGGCGTCATCGGCGACGCGACCGCAAACCACGTCGTCATCGGCGCGCTCAATCCTTAATTTAGCAATCCCCAATCTGAATAACAAAAGCCGCTCCTTCGTATTCTAATAGTATGAAGGGGCGATTTTTTATGCTAAACAAAAAAAGACTGCTGCTTGCTCTGACCGTCATATTCGCGGTGAATATATTTATCATAGTGCTCGCGCAGACCGCGGGCGCAGTGACCTACGGGCGCGGCTCATATGGCGACACGGTAAAGCAGATACAGCAGAAGCTGAGTGAGGCGGGCTTATATTCCGGCTCTGCGGACGGAGTATACGGCAGCGGCACGGAGAGCGCCGTCAAAAAATTCCAAAAGCAAAACGGCCTCACGGCGGACGGACGCGCAGGCGCGCAGACTCTCTCGGCGCTCGGCATAGCCTCCGGCGGAGGCTCCTCCTCGGGCGGCGGGTCTTCGGGCGCAGTCTCCGGCGACGTTGCGCTGCTCGCGAAGCTCATATCCGCCGAGTCGCGCGGCGAGTCCTACAGCGGGCAGGTCGCCGTGGGCGCGGTGGTGCTGAACCGCATAGACCACCCGTCGTTTCCGAACAGCATGTCGGGAGTAATTTATCAGCCGGGAGCCTTTTCCTGCCTTCAGGACGGGCAGTGGGACCAGCCCGTGGCGGACAGCGCCTATAAGGCCGCGCGGGACGCCATGAACGGCACCGACCCCTCGGGCGGGGCTATCTATTATTTCAATCCCTCGACCGCCACCAGCAAGTGGATATGGTCGCGTCCGCTGATAACAACAATAGGCAAGCACCGCTTCTGCTCATAATATAATACAGCAGAGGGGAAAAACCCGCACAGCCTGTCAAAAAACCGTGTTTTTTGGCAGGCTGTGCGTCACATTATAATAGTAATAGTGCCGCGGAAAAATCTCCCTGTCGGGCTGATTTTGTCGGCGTTCGACCGGAGGGTGAGAAAAACGTCGGAGGCAACTTCGTTATTTTTCAACGGCCGTCACCCGTAATATTGGCAAAACAACGCTTTTGGTTTCAAACTTGCAATATTTTTCTTTTTACTGCATAACATCGCGGCCCGAAATTGGCTAATGCTATCTGCAAAAACAATTGCGCGACGCCGAAAATGCAGCTTTTACTTGCAAGGCGCGTCAAAATATCGTATAATATATGCCTATATTGTACTTGGAGATGGAAGAATGAGCTATTGCAAGAGGTGCGGCGCATATGTGCCGGATGGCGACGATTCCTGCCCCGCCTGCGGCACAATGACAGACGCCGCAGAGGCAAAAACGAGCGCCTCCTCAAGCGCTTCCGCCGCCCGTGCAGAGGAACCCAAAAAGAAAAACGACGGCGAATACCACTATTCATATAACTACGCGAACTCTGCCGCACGCGAGGAAAAACACGAAAAACACAGCGGCTCCGCCCAGTGGGAGGCGGAATACGACTCGGATGTAAGGGACAACAAGAGCCTCGGCTATCTCTGCTACCTCGGCTTTTTGCTCCTCATCCCCCTGCTTACGCGCCCGAACTCCCAATTCCTCAAATACCATTGCAATCAGGGGCTTGCACTCTCCCTTTTCTGCATACTCGCGTGGGTCTGCTCCTTCATCCCGGTCATAGGCTGGGCGGCGGAGCTTGCGGGCTATTCCATCGGAATAGTCTGCCTCATAAAAGGCTTAACCAATGTCTCGCGCGGCAAGCGCGCGCCCCTTCCAATAATCGGGGACATCAAAATATTGAAGTGAGGTCGCAAAAATGAAGCTTGTCACATACGAACATCAGGGCGCAGTCCGCGCAGGTCTCGTGGAGGGCGACCTTGTCCGCGAGCTTGCCTCCGACATGAACGCGCTCATAGACGCACTCGCAAAGGGCGAAAGCCCCGCTCCGGGAAAAGCCCTGAAGCTCGCCGAGGTGCGCCTTTTGGCGCCTATTCCCGAGCCGAAGCAGGACGTCATCTGCCTCGGCATGAACTACGCCGAGCACGGCGAGGAGGCCGCCCGCTGGGGCAAGGACGACTTCACCCGCAAGGAGGGCAAGGCGGTCTATTTCAGCAAGCGCGCCGCTGTGATTGCAGGCCCCGACGCGAAAATTGACGGACACTTTGATATAGTTGACAGCCTCGATTACGAGTCCGAGCTTTGCGTTGTCCTCGGCAGGGACGCATACGCCGTCTCTTATGAGAACGCCTTCGACTATGTCCTCGGCTACAGCATCCTCAACGACGTCTCCGCCCGCAATGTCCAGCGGGACCATAAGCAGTTCTATTTCGGCAAGAGCCTCGACACGCATACCGTGATGGGCCCGTGGATAGTCACGAAGGACGAGCTGCCCGCGCCGGAAAATTGCGGCATACGCTGCTTCGTGAACGGCGAGAAGCGGCAGGACGGCAATACGCACAGCATGATTTTCGGGATAGCCTATGTCATTGCCGAGCTGTCTCGGGGCATGACCCTCAAGGCCGGCAGCATCATCAGCATGGGCACTCCGGCGGGCGTCGGCATGGGCTTCGAGCCTCCGAGGTATCTCAAATCGGGCGACATAGTCCGCTGCGAAATAGACGGCATCGGCGTCCTTGAAAATGAAGTTGAATAAGAACGAAAACTTGCAGAAAAAAGGCTTGACATGACCGCCGTATGATGTTATATTAGCAAAGCACCACACGGCGGCGGACAAAAACCGACCAAGCAAAACGGCAGCGTCCACCGAACGGGAAATGCACATGTGTACCTTGTAAATTAAACAATGTAAGAAAAGCTTATACACAATAAGC
>JAVVTL010000008.1:0-33886 GCA_036653715.1 Oscillospiraceae bacterium | reverse complement strand
CGGGGATGCGACGGGGGGAATAAAAGCGGATGTTGCCATTTTGCAACATCCGCGGTTTCTTATTCGAATACTATAACTGTTTTATGGTCCCAGACCTCGCCGGAGCGGAGGAGGGGGGAGGGGAAGGCGGGGGTGTTCATGCCGTTGGGGATGAACTGGGCTTCGAGGGCGACGCCGCTGCGGGGGGCGGGCATGCTGTCGCCGGTGTAGACGTGTATGGAGGGGAGCGTGGTGAAGATGGTGAGGGCTATGCCGTTTTCGGGGTTGCGGAGAGAGCAGGCCTCGCGCAGGCCGGTGCCGTCGAGGGGGAAGCTGTGGTCGATGGCGGCGGCGATGGGGGCGGGGCGGCGGAAATCGAAGGGGGTGTCCGCCACGGGGAGAAGTCTGCCTGTGGGCATGAGGTCCCCGCCGGCCTCGACATATTCGTCGGAGCGAACGCGCAGGAGAGTTTCCTCAAGAGTGCAGCCAAGGTTCCAGTAGGCGTGGCTCGTGAGGCTGCAATAGGTGTCCGCGTCGGAGTGGGCGAGATAGCCTATGACGAGCTGCCCGTCGTCGGAGAGGTCATAGCTTATCTCGACCTCAAGGTTGCCGGGATAGCCCTCCTCGCCGTCGTCGGAGCGGCGGTAAAAGACAAGTCCGTCGCCGCGGGCGCGCCATTTCCAGACACGGCTGTCAAAGCCGGTCGGCCCGCCGTGAAGCTGATTTTCGCCGACATTGGGCGTGAGCCGATATTCGACGCCGCCAAGCTCAAAGCGCGCGTTTCTTATGCGCCCGGAGGTGCGGCCGACGATGGCGCCCATGCGGTCGGAGTGGGATTCATATTCCGCCAGTGTCGCGTAGCCGAGGCAGACGTTTGTAAGGCGGCCGTTTTTATCCGGCACGCAGACGGCGCGGAGGGCGCAGCCGTAGCTGAGCACCTCGATGTATGCGCCGCGGGTATTTGTGAGGCGAAAGAGCATAACGCCCTCTCCCTCGGCGGTTTTTCCAAATTCCTCGGCAGTCAGCATGTCGTCAGACCTATCCCTTGTAGTTTGAGAGACGCCACACGATTGCGCACAGCTCCCCTCGGGAGAGTGAATCGTCCGGCTTGTAGAGTCTCGCGGAGCCGTTGAAGCTGCCGCGGACTATGCCTGCCTCATAGAGCGAAACGACGCTCGGGTCCGTCGTGTCCGTGAAGGGGGAGGCGGCGGCGGAGACGGCAAGCTCTGCGGCGTTTGCGGCAAGCTTCGCCGTCAGCAGGCGGGAGATAGGCTCGTCAAGGCCGACGATTGAGCCTTTTTCGATAAGCCCGAGGCCCTCTGCAAGGGTGAGATAGCCGCTCGCCCAGTGCTCGCCCGAGGGATGCTGGGCGCCGTAGCCGAGGCTCACAAGGATGAGCTTCAGCGCCTCGCCGCAGGTGACGGGGGAGTTCGGCAGGAAGGTGCCGTCCGGGTAGCCCTCGACGACGCTCAAAAATGTGAGGGGGGATATGTATTCATACGCCCACATTTTGGTGTTGACATCGGAAAACTTGGAGATGGTGAGGCCGCCCTCGGGGGAGAAGACGGGGTAGCCGTCCACGGTTTTGTATTCGTAGTTCTGCGTGCCGCCGAATTTGTAGTCTCCGTAGAGGAAGACCTTGGCGTCTGCCAAGCGACGCCAGACCAGCGCGTCAAGGATGGAGGAGCCGGCGCGGCTGTAGCGCGCGAAGGTGTTGATAATCTCCTCGTCGTCGTAGCGGCTGATACCGCTTTTGAGCATGTTGAACAGGCGATATTCCTCGCTCATCCATGAGACGCTGATGTTGTAGGTGAGGTCCATCAGAGCGTCGAACTGCGACTGGGTGAGAGAAATATTGTATTTGTCCAAAAGGGTGTCGTAGAGCTTGGCTTCCATGGTGGCGATGGTGCCGCGGAGTATGCCGTCCGCCTGTTCCTCGGTGATGCCGTTGGGATAGAGCGACATGTCCACATGTGAGCCGTAGCCTATGGCGTAGCCGGTGCCGTCGGGATAGGGTTGGCTGCGGAAGCCCTCGTAGTATTTGATGAGTGTGATTCCCGCTTCGCTGATGGTCATTCTGCCGCCGTTGTCGGCGGCGAGAGCGGAGACGCTCCCAAGCAGGCAAATCACGAGTAGAACGCAAAGTATTCTTTTGTGCATATGTACCTCCGTTTCGAACAAGAACGCTTTATTATAGCAGATACCTCGGAAAAAAGCAACTCCGCGCCCCTCGGAAAGCTGAAACAGCCCCACAAAGGACGCGGAATACAGTGGAAACAGGCGCTTAAAGCCCACTTTCACGCATAATTGCCCCGTCCCAAGAAGCCCGACCCCGCCCTCTGCGATGAGTCTGCCGTTTCCTGTGACGAGAATGCTGTCACAAATGTTCTCCGCAAAATTCATATCGTGCGCAGCAATTATTTGCAGGTCCCGCAAAAATCAATATTCCACGGCCTCCGCGCCGTCGAGCGCCTGTTCCTCGGCGTTAAAGGCGCTGCGGATATCGTCGAGCGCGCCGAGCAGGGTCAGCCTGTCGCCGGAGAGAAACACGGTGTCGGCGGAAACGGGCAGCGGCTCGCCGCCTCTGCGTTCGAGCAGCATGACGAGAATGCCGTTTTCACTCTTGAGGCCGGTGTCGGCGAGGGGAACGCCCGCAAGCGCCTCCGGCAGCTCGGCAATCGTCACCTGAGCCATGGCGCTTGTGCCTATGTAGTCCAGCAGGAGGATGTGGTTTTTGTGCTCGGTATTGGTTATGCGCCCGGCGATACGCTCTATCACGCGGTTTTCCCAGGCCTTGACCGTCTTGTTTTTTTGGAGGAGGAGTATAAGCCCCAAAACCGCGAGCGGCACGGGCAGCCCCCAGAGCAGGGAGGTTATCTCCGCCTGCTTGAGCGAGAAGAAGACGTTCACAAAGGCGGATACTATTGTAATATTGAACACATAGCCGAAAAGCATGGTGATTCTTGCGAGCTTTCGGCGGGAGCGGGAGTTCACGACAAGCTCGCTCTCGCGCGTCGTAAAGCCCGAGCCGGTGAGCAGGGAGACAACCTGAAACCGCGCCTTTTCCGCAGGCAGGCCGGTGAAACGGAAAAGCACGGTGAAAATTTCTGCGATTGCCATATAAAAAAGTATAAGAAGCACAAAGAGCATGGCGGCTCCGAATATGCTCATGTTCATCACCTCGGTGACATTGTAGCATATTAAGCGCCCGCGCGCAATTTGTTGTTGTTATACGCGCCGTCGGGTGGTATGTTTAAGGAAAAGCCCGATTCATCACGAAATTACGGAAAGAGGCGCGGTTATGGAAATTATATGGCTGGGGCACTCCTGCTTTCGGCTCACGGAAAACGGATTTACACTGGTGATAGACCCGTATTACCACCGCGACGTTATGGGCTATCCCGCCCTTAAGCTCACGGCGGAAATGGTGCTGTGCAGTCACGAGCATTACGGCCACAATTACCGCGAGGCGGTGACGCTGCGCCCTTATCAAGTGCCGAATCCCTTTGAAATCGAGACGATAGAAAGCAGTCACGACGTTTTGCAGGGCCGTCTGCGCGGGCCGAACACCGTGCATATCATCCGCGCGGGCGGACTTAAAATAATCCACCTTGGCGACCTCGGCTGCGCCCTCACGCCGGAGCAGGAGGGGCAAATATCGGACGCGGACGCGCTCATGACGCCCGTGGGCGGCATCCTCACCATAGACGCGGCGCAGGCGCATTTTCTCTGCGAGAGGGTGCGGCCCCGCGTCATCCTGCCCATGCACTTCGGCGGAAACGGCCTCGGCAACCGCCGCCTGCATCCGCCCGAGGAATTTACGGGCTTCTACGAGCCGGATTTCATCCGCCTCTACGACGCGCCGCTTGCCCTCGGAAAGGACACTCCGCCGCAGGTGGCGATGTTCAGCCTTGCCTGCGCGGCTCAGTCCGTATAGAGCGATTTGTCGCCGGAGAGTACCTCGCTCATCTGCGTGTGGGTCAGCTCAAGCGCGCGAGAGAGGTCGCGGTTCAGTATCGCGGCATAGAGGTTTTCCTTGCGCTTGTACATCGTCTGTATGCCGTAGCGGCGGCAATACATCTCCCAGAGCTTTATCCCCGGCTGGCGGAAGGAATAATAGGTGAGCGGGAGAAGCATATTGCCCGAGAGCATACATAGCTCGTGGTGAAACTCGAACACCTGCTCCGCCGCCTCGCCGTTGCTCTCCGCGCGCTGCATTTTGTCGAGTATCGGCGCGAGCACGGCGAGCTTCTCGTCCGTCGCCCGCTCGATGACGAGGCGCACGCAGACGGATTCAACCGCCTCGCGCAGCTCCACGAGGGACTTTACCTCGTCCCGCTTGAGGGTGCCGCCGTTATAGCGCATGATGGAGACAAGCGTGTCCATCGTGCCGCGCCGCCTGTAATCGCAGACAAATACGCCCTGCCTCGGATGCACCTCGACAAAGCCGAGACTCTCGAGCTCGACGATGCCGGCGGTTATGACCGTGCGGCTAATCTCCATCTTGACAGCAAGCTCCCGCGCGGGCGGCAGCCGCGAGCCGACGGCAAGCTCGCCGGAAAGTATCATGCCCTCAATCTGACGGACAAACAAATCCGTCAGCGAGAGCGAGGTCAGCTTAGCAAAGCCCAAATAAAACGCCTCCTCTGTGCTCGTGGACATACCACGAGCATTTGTATTTAAATTAGCACAGAATCGACAGATTGTCAATAATGCGACAATGTAATGTGCCGAAAAATCTTCAAGACGGGAGGTTATTGTTGATATTTGAGCGTTTCATGGGATATTATAAGGACGTGTCATCTGTGGAGATACCACGAGCACCTTCACAGTGCGCGAAAATACGCAACGCAAGGAGACGAGATACCCGTGAAAGATCTCAAATATCTCGCATATTTCGAGAGCCTGCTCGACGATGCGAATAACGAGCTTGTGCGACAGGCGGTTTCCGAGGGGCGGCATCCCATCGGCTATACCTGCTTCCATATGCCGGAGGTGCTCCTCAATCTTGACGGGTGCTTTTCATTGCGCATCCGCGCGCCGAAAACCGGCTCGCTGGACATCTCGACCTACTACATGTCAAACTACACCTGCGAATATGCGAGAGCCATACTCGAGCGCGCGGGAGAGGGCGGCTATAATTTCCTTGACGCCATTGCGGGCGTGGACGCCTGCGCCCAAATGAACAGAGGGCTTGAGAACATCGAGATTCAGAAGCTTGTGGACAAGGAAAAATTCTTTATCTCGCATGTGGACGTGCCCTACAAGGTGGACGATAAGGCCATCGAGCACTACAGAAAGCAATTGCAGATAAAAATACTCGACAAGCTCTCCGAGAGCTACGGCGTTGACGTCTCCGACGACTCAATCAGAAGGGCGGTGGAGGAGCACAACGAAATCTGCCGCATCATAAGCGAGATAGGCGATATGCGCATGGAGGCAAATCCGCGCGTCACGGGCTATGAGTTCCATATCCTCAATCTCATCACCTACTGCTGCCCCAAGTATCTCGTCACGGAAAAGCTGCGCGAGACGCTTGAGGAGCTGCGCACGCGCGTTGTTGACGCAAAGCCCGCCTTCCGAGTCCGCGTGGCGGTGGTGGGCAGCGAGATAGACGACCCCGACCTCACAAGGCTCATCGAGGAATCGGGTGCGCTGATAGTCGCCGACCGCTTCTGCTTCGGCTCCTTCCCCGGGCGTCAGCCCCTCACGCTGAGCGAGGGCGAGAGCGCGCTTGCAAGCGTTTGCCGCCAGTATCTTGAGCAGAGCCAGTGCCCGCGCTTCATGAGCCGCGACAAAATCCGCCAGCGCCGCGACGCAGTTGACGAATACGCCAAAAAATATAAGGCAGACGGCATAATCTACGAGGCAATGAAGTTTTGCGACTACTGGGGCTACGAGCGGGCGCTCGCCGGCCACATCATGCAAAACGAATACGGCTACCCCGTGCTGTCCATAGACAGACCCTATATGTCCCGCACGTCGGGGCAGCTCCGCACGCGGATGCAGGCGTTTGTGGAGAGCCTTGAAATCAAGAAAATTCAGAAAAAGACGGGAGCTGAGCAGAATGTCTGAACACGGAATAGGCGACCTCTACACGGGTAAAATGTACCTCAAGCGCCGCGAGTGGCGCGGCGTCAACGACACCGCCTATGACTTCTGGCGCTGGCTGATAACATGGAAGGACCTGACGCGCTTTGCCATGAGCTCACCCGTGCGCATAACAAAGGCGCTCTTTACCTACCGCTGGATGGCGTCGTATCTCACCACCCCGGCCTTCATCGACCGCCATTCCATGGGGCTGCGCGGAACGGCGCTTCGGATAAACCACCTGCACTTCAACACCGTCATCAAAAACACCACCGTCCTCATAGCCACGCTGTTTAAGGCGGACAGGCGCTTCGGGGACAATAAGCTCGCGGATAAAATCGTCCTCTTTGACGAGATGATGCCGCAGCAGATAATGGCGGGCTTCCCGAATCTCATCGGCATAGCCTCGCAGGTCGCGCCGATATTCCAGTGCTCCGTCATCGACCAACAGAGCATGATACCCTATCTTGACGCCATAGAGAACTACGGCCTGCCGGCGGATGTCTGCCCCCTGCCCGCGAGCGAGGCGGGCGCCTCCATCCTTGACGACTACCCGATTGTCGGCAAGTGCTACATCACAAGCAGTATGCCCTGTGACGGCTCGGTAATGGCAAGCTCCTTTCAGGACAGATACTTTAAGCTCCCGACCTTCCCGCTCGCCCTGCCCGTCCGCTACCTCGAAAAGGAGGTCGAGCAGTACGCCGTGGAGGACCTCAAGGACTGCATTGCCTTCATCGAGGAGCACACCGGCGAGAAATTCGACTGGGACAACTACTTCCGCTGCATGAAGCAATATAACCGCGAGGCGGAATACGAGCTGGAGAAGTGGGATATAAACAAGACCGACTGCCCGCAGATAACCGGTGCCAGTCTTGCTTTGTACCGCATGTATGCCTTCCTTGTGGCGGGCAGCATGGACAAGCGCTTTCTGAAGACCGACGCAAAGGTGAACAAGCTCATGCTCCGTGCCTTTGAGCGCCGCGAAAAGTGCTCGCGCGAGATGCGCCACCGCGCCGTTGTCTGGTCGCCGCCCGCCCACTACTACAGCAACTTTGCCACTTGGGCGGAGAACTGCTGGGGCATAAACGTCCTTATCGACATGGAGAGCCTTGTCTCCACCAAATTTTTCAACACCGAGGACAGGGAGGAATCCCTCAAGGATTTGGCGCACACCTATGAGCGCATGACCATGCGCCGCCACACAAACGGCGGCTATGTGAATGTCCTTGACGAGCTTTGGCGCGTCTGCGCGGAGTTCAACGCCGACGTGGTGCTGATGTTCGCGCACATCTCCTGCAAGACCATGGCGGGACTGACGGGACTTTTTGAGGACCAGGCGCGCGAGCACCACATCCACCTCATATGGATAGACCATGACCTCATGGACCCGCGCACAGTCTCGCGCAAGGACATGCGCAACAACGTCAACAGATATATGCAGACCGTGTTCCGCGAGGAGCCGGTGGATGCCACTCTCGTCGATTTTGACGACGAGAAGACATGGTAAGGAGAATTGTGCCGTGAAAATTTTCTATATAGTGCTTGCAGTCCTTGCGGCGCTTGTCGCGCTGCTGTTTACGATTTATTACTTCAATCTTGACATGAAGCTCGTCTCCGTAATATACACCAAGCTCGGCCGCAAATTTGACGCCGAGCTGAAGGAAACAAAAATATAAATCGCAACAAATAAATAATACCCCCGAGGTAACCTCGGGGGTATTACACTTTTAGTCTGTCAAAAAACGTGTTTTTTGGCAGACTAAAACGCCGCTGCGGCGGGATTCTAAATGAAAAGGGGGCTGTCGCCCCCATTTTCAAACTTTTCCCCCGTGTTCAATCGGGGGGATTTACTTTATGCCTTTAGGTATTTATCGAACCAGTCGCTTATCTCGCGGAGGCGGCGGACGCGGTGCTTGGGCTTGCCGCTGCGTGAAAGCTCGTGGTTTTCGCCCTTAAAGAGGCAGATTCTTGCGGGGACGCCGTGGGCGAGCAGGGCGGAGAACATCTGCGTCCCCTCGGAGACGGGGCAGCGGTAATCCTCCTCCGAGTGGATAAAGAGCGTGGGGGTCTTGACTCTGTCCGCGTATTTCAGCGGCGACTGCGCCCATATTTTGTCGAGTCCGTCCCACGGCGTGCCGCCGGTCTGGTCGGCGGAAAAATACCAGCCGATATCCGAGGTGTTGGCAAAGCTCGTCCAGTTTGCAATGCTGCGCTGGCTTGCGGCGGCCTTAAATCTGTCCGTGTGGCCGATTATCCAGTTTGTCATGAAGCCGCCGTAGCTGCCGCCGGTGACGCCCATCCGCTCGGGGTCAATGAAGTCAAAGCGGGCAATCGCCGCGTCGGTAAACTCCATAATGTCCTCAAAATCGCGGGAGCCGTAGGCGCCGCGGATGTCGGAAAAGGCGTCGCCGCGCCCGTCGCTGCCCGTGGGGTTGCAGAAGATGACGGCGTAGCCCGCCGAGGCCCAGAGCTGCATCTCGTGGAAATAGCAGTCGCCGTAGGCGGTTTTCGGCCCGCCGTGTATATCGAGTATTGTCGGGTATTTCTGCCCGGGCTCCGCTCCGACGGGCGGAATCGCCCAGCCGTGCAGCTCACAGCCCGCGCTTCCCGTGAAGCGCAGGTCGATGGGGGCGGAATATTCATATTCCTCCGCAAGCTGCGTGTTAAGCTCGGTTAGCCGCGTCTCGACGCCCTCGGCAGAGACGGAGTACAGCTCGCCGCCGCCGTTGTCGCGCAGGGCGATGACGGCAAAGCCGTCGCCGAATAGGATGGCGTCCGTGAGATTCCCGCGCGCCGTCGGGACGCTTGTGACAGCGCCGCTCTCAAGGTCAACGCGGACGATGCGGGTGCTGTCGTCCAGCGTGTCGAGGAAGAAAAGCGCGCCGTCGCGGTAGGCAGGCGCTTTGTCGGAGGAGACCCTGTCCGCCTTCGCGTCGCTGCCGAGTGAGTTTAAGAAGCAGTGTTCCCCGCCGCCGTAAAGCAGGCGGAAGCCGCCGTTTTCGCGCATATACAGCTTGCGGTTTTCGTTCATGCCGTATTTTTCGGATATGCTTGCAAAGACGACGACGCGCCCGTCGGGCAGGGGGGCGGCGCCGAAGTGTCGGACTTCGCCGCCGAGCGATATGTCGGAGATGACAAGCGTCTCGGTGTCAAGCTCAAACAGCCTGTTCGCGAGCGGGCTTAAATCCGTGTAGCGGGACGCCGTGAAGTAGAGCCGCTTCCCGTCGCCGGAGAGGGCGGAGAGGCTGCAGTCGCTGAATTCGTCGGTTATTGGGGTTACGGCTCCGTTATCGCAGAGATAGAGCCTGCTGCGGGTTTTGTTGATGTAGCCCTGACCGTTGAAGCGGAAGGGCAGCTCGTCGCAGACGATATAGTCGGCGTCCTCCCCGAGACGCTCCGCCGCCTTGACGGGGTCGCCGCAGTCGGCGAGCGCCTTCTCAAAGGCGTGGGAAAAGTTGGCTGTAAAGAAAAAGCGCGTCGCGGAAATAAAGCGCGTGTCCGTGACGGAATAGGGCAGACGCAAAAGCTCCCGCGCCTCGCCGCCGTCATAGGGCAGGAGCTGGAACACCGTGAGAGGGACGCCCTTCTCGGCGCTCTCCCTGTCCTTTTTTTCGCGCAGGGCGGGGAAGACAACGCCCTCGCCGAGCAGGCGATAGTCGCGGATGTCGCCGCAGGCGGTGAGACGCGTCAGCTTGCCGCCGCGCAGGACATAGAGGTCGTTTTTGTATTTGTTCTCGTCAAAATCAGTGCGCCTGACGGAAAAATAAAGTTCATCGCCGCGCGAGACGAGGGTATGCGGGCAGAGAAAACGCCCAAAATGCTCGTAATCCACTTTTTTCATATATGCGCCTCCGTAGGTTTTTCACCCAATGTAACACATCCCAAAAGCTTTTTCAAATAACTGTTGACTGACAGTACTGTGTGATGTATAGTATAACACGAAGGGGGGTATTACATGCTCGACCCGCAGATGAAAAAAGGCCTCTTGGAGATGTGCGTGCTTTCCGTCCTCGGCAGGGGCGATTCCTACGGCTACAGGATAGTCGGAGAGCTGTCGGAGTGCATAGAAATTTCCGAGTCCACCCTCTATCCCATCCTCCGGCGGTTGGAGACGGCAGGCAGCCTCACTGCCTACACCGTGCAGCACAACAACCGCCTGCGCAAGTTCTACAGCATCACCCCGAAGGGGCGTGAGCAGCTTCGGGATTTTGCCATGAGCTGGCGAGAGGTAATAGAGCTGTATGAATTTATAAAAGGAGGGACGGACTGTGACGAGGCTTGAATTTTTGGATGACCTCGAGCGCTGCCTGCGCCAGCTTCCGGAGACGGAGCGGAGCCGTCGGCGCGAATACTTTTCCGAGATGTTGGATGATATGATAGAGGACGGCGCTTCGGAGGCCGAGGCGGTTGCGCGGCTCGGAAGTCCGACGGAGGCGGCCGAGCGCGTATTGCAGGACACGCCGCTGCCGCTCCTTGCAAAGACTCGCGTGATGCCAAAGGGCGGCTGGACGGGGCTTAACATAGCCCTGATAGTCCTTGGCTTCCCGCTCTGGTTCACGCTTTTAGCCGCGTTTGCGATAGTCCTGCTTTCGGTATACCTCGCGATTTGGGCGCTTATAGCGTCGGTTTTCTGCGTGGTTATTGCAATTGCCCTCTCGGGCGGGGGGCTGATTGTGCTGGCGATTGCCTGCATACCCATAGCTCTGCCGACGGCGGTCATGTTCGTCGGCATAGGAATTGCCTGTGCGGGACTTGTTGTTTTCGCCTTCCTTGCGGCGGTTTTTATAACAAAGGAGCTTGTGCGGCTCACGGTCGCGATAGCCCGATGGGTTAAAAAGCTGTTTATAAGAAGGGAGAACATGCAATGAGCAAAAAAGTTAAAATCAGCCTCATAGTCGCGGCGGCGCTGCTTCTTGCGGGCGCGCTGATATTCGGAGCGTCGCTCCTGCTCGGAGCGTATTTCCCGCCATATGTAAGCATTGACCTAAACGGCTCGCCGCGTATTCGGGTCGAGCAGGGCAGGGGAAGCGATGGACGCTGGGGAATCGGCTGGCACGGCGGGCAGCAAAACGGACAGGGCAATCAGGCCTGTATCGGCGCAAGCTACCCAAAGCCGAGCCTCGAAAATGACTACAGCCCGTCGGGTGAATACGCGGTTTCCGCCAAGGGCGTGTCCTCGCTCTGCATAGAGTGGGTCGCGGGCGAGGTGGAGATAGAGCCGTGGGACGGCGACGATATAGTGTTTTCCGAGAACAGCACGGAGGAAATAACCGAGGAATACGCGCTGTCTTGGAGCGGCAGGGGCGACACCCTGCGTATAAGCTGCTGCGATGGGACGGATTGCGACGGGTTGCCCGAAAAAAATCTCCTCGTGCTCATCCCCCGCGCGTTGGCGGAGAAGCTCGGAAGCCTCAAGTGCGACTTTGCCGCGGCCTCCGCAGACATTGAAGGGCTTGCGGCGGAGAACGTGCTTATAAGCACCGTCTCGGGCGAGGTGGATTTCTCCGGTGCCGCCGAAAAGTTAGCCCTCAGCTCTGTGTCGGGCGAAGTTGGCCTTGAGCTTAAACGCCTGCCATCCGACCTGTCAATTGACAGCGTGTCCGCAGACATAGACTTGGAGCTGCCGGAGGACGCGGGCTTCAGACTGAATTTTGACACGGTCACGGGCAAAATTCAGAGCGAGCAGGACCTCACAGCGGTTGGGGACTGCTACACAGTCGGCGACGGCAAGGCGAATTTCAATATAAGCACTGTCAGCGCTTCCTTGAAAATATCCTGTTTGGAGGACTGAAAATGAGTTTTCTGTACGCCTTGGAGAGCATAAGGCTCCCGTTTTTGGATACGCTCATGGCGCTCATAACGCAGCTTGGCGGGGAGATGGTCTACATGGCCGTCGCCGTCACTGTGTTTTGGTGCGTAAGCAAGGGCTTTGGCTGCTACATGCTTGCCACGGGCTTTCTCGGCACAATAGTAAACCAGTTTCTCAAGATATTCTGCCGCGTGCCGCGCCCATGGGTCATAGACGGCAACTTCACGATAGTCGAGAGTGCGCGTGAGGCGGCCTCGGGCTATTCATTTCCGAGCGGGCACACGCAGAATGCGTTCTCCTCCTTCGGCTGTATCGCACGTTGGACAAAAAGGCTTTGGCTGCGTGTTTTGTGTGTCGTCATAATTCTGCTTGTGGCGTTTTCGCGGATGTATCTCGGCGTCCACACGCCGCTCGACGTGGGCGTGGGCGCATTGATGGGCGCAGTCTTTGTTTTGGCGCTGTATCCGATTTTCAGGGATGCGGAGGAAAAGCCGGGCAAGGTGTACGCCGCGTTTTCGGCACTGCTCCTGCTGACGGTCGGCTATCTTGTCTATCTTGAGGTCTTTCCCTTCCCGGCGGACGTGGACGCGGCAAATATGGCGTCGGCGCTCAAAAACGGCTATAATCTCCTTGGCGCGGGCAGCGCCATGTTGCTCTGCTTCCACCTTGACAGGCGCTATATACATTTCAGCACCGAGGCGGTGTTCTCGGCTCAGGTCGTAAAGACGCTTGCGGGGCTTGCGATACTCGTGGCGCTCAAAAGTCTGCTGAAGGCTCCGCTTCTAACGCTTTTCGGCGGCTCGGACTTGGCAAACGCCGTCCGCTATTTCATCGTCGTCTTCTTCGCCGCCGGCATCTGGCCCCTCACCTTCCCCCACTTCTCCGCCTGGGGCAAAAAGAATAAGGACTGACACTTTTAGAGGAACGCCAAGGCCGTTCCTCTAAAACTCTTTGCTGCTCCGCAGACTTGCTTCCAAGGTGGGAAAAGAGTAAAATATCCAAAAAGGAGTTGTTGCATATGAAGCTGACTTTTCTCGGCGCGACACACGAGGTCACGGGAAGCTGCACCCTTGCCGAGGTCGGAGGAACGAAGTTTATAGTCGACTGCGGCATGGAGCAGGGCAGAGACATGTTCGAGAATCAAAAGCTGCCGATTAATCCCGGCGACATTGCCTTTGTCCTCCTGACGCACGCGCATATCGACCACTCCGGAAATTTGCCGCTGCTCTATAAAAACGGCTTTCGAGGCGCGGTCTATGCCACCGCCGCCACCTGCTCGCTCTGCGGCATAATGCTTCGCGACTCGGCGCACATCCAAATGTCCGAGGCGGAGTACAAGACGCGCAAGCAAAAGCGCTCCGGCGGGGGAGAGGTCGAGCCGATATACGACATAAACGACGCCGAGGGTCTTATAACAAAGCTGCGCCCCTGCAGCTACGGCGAGCGGCTTCAGGTTGCGGAGGGCGTGGAAATACGCTTCACGGACGTGGGGCATCTGCTCGGCTCCTCCTGCATCGAGGTCTGGATGACGGAGGGCAAGGTCACGAAGAAGACAGTGTTCTCCGGCGATATAGGGAACACGGCACAGCCACTGCTGCGCGACCCGCAGACCGTCTCCGAGGCCGACTATATCCTTGTCGAGTCCACCTACGGCGACAGGACTCACGGTGGGCAGCGCCCGGACTATGTCTCCTCTCTGGCCACCATGATACAGCGTACCTTTGACAGGGGCGGAAACGTCGTCATCCCATCCTTCGCCGTCGGCAGGACGCAGGAGCTGCTCTATTTCATACGCGAGATAAAGGAAAAAAAGCTTGTGCACGGATACGAGGGCTTTAAGGTCTTTGTGGACAGCCCCCTTGCTGTGGAGGCGACAAGCGTCTTCCTCCAATGCGACACGGCGTTTCTGGACGACGAGGCGCGGGCCTTGTTGCGGGACGGCGTGAATCCTCTGAGGTTTGACGGCCTTGAGGTCAGCGTGAGCAGCGAGGAGTCCAAGGCAATCAATTCCGATTCAAGCCCCAAGGTCATAATCTCAGCCTCCGGCATGTGCGACGCGGGGCGTATCCGCCATCACCTGAAGCACAATCTCTGGCGGCCGGAGAGTCTTGTCCTCTTTGTCGGCTATCAGGCCGAGGGGACGCTGGGGCGGCTGCTCATCGAGGGCGCCGCAGAGGTCAGACTTTTCGGTGAGGACATTGCCGTCAAGGCCGAGATAACAAGCCTGCCGGGCGTCTCGGGTCATGCGGATAAAAACGGCCTCCTTGCGTGGCTCGCCGGCTTTGAAAACAAACCGACGCAGGTATTTGTAAATCACGGCGACGACGCCGTGTGCACGGAATTTGCCCGCTGTCTGACAGATGAGCGGGGAATGCGCGCCTTCGCCCCTGCCTCCGGCACTGTCTATGACCTCGGAAGGGGAGAGTTCACGCTCGTCACCGAATCCGTGCCGATTGAGCGCCGCAGTGCCGCGCCCTCGGGAAAACGCGGGGTGAACGGGGCGCTTGCAGCTCTCGTCTCCGCCGCCGAGCACCTGCTGCGCGCCGCGCGCGCCTGTGCGGGACACACAAACCGAGAGCTGCTCGATTATACCGCGGACGTCGAATATCTCACAAAGAAAATGGAAAAATAAACCGCGCATGGGCTGTGCGCAGGTCCCGCCGTTTGTGTTGACTTGGGCGCGGGGCTGTGATATTCTGTTGACATAATCTTGGATACAGAGGGAAAAAATAATGTCGGAAGCACTTGGTTTCGATAGCGAAAATATTTTGGGCGACGGTCTCGGAAGCCTGACCCGCGGCGAGCTTTTGGACTTGGCGCGCGGGCTTTGCCGCGCCCTGATGGACGCCGAGGGCGAATGCCACGGCAACGTCCACAGAGGCAACGTCAGCCGCACGTCGGAGGGGGATATCGGCCTCGGCCCCGCCGCCGGCACGGATTCCGCCGACTGGACGTCGGACAGGCTCGAATTCATGGCGCCCGAGCTTTTTTGGAACCGCAAGGGCGATGCGACGGCGGACGTCTATTCCGTCGGCCTCATCCTCTTTGCCGGCCTTTCGGGCGGCAGACTGCCCTTTAACCCCGCAGACGGGGACCTGACCTCGGAGGATAGGGCCGCGGCCCTGCGCCGCCGCATGAGCGGGGACGCCTACGCGCTGCCCGCCGACTCCGGCGAAAAGCTGGGCGAAGTCCTCCAAAAATGCCTTGCCTTTCGGCCGAATGACCGATATTCCGGCGCGGTGGAGCTGCTTGCCGCCCTCTCCGATTGCCCGGAGACGGAGGCGCCATCCGCCATTCCGCTCGCCGTCGCCGCCGAAGCAAAGGCCGAGCCTGCCGCAGTCGCGGCGGAGCCGGAATACAAGGTCGATAAGCAGTTCGAGGAACGCATACCGCCCAAGCCCAAGAAAAACAAAAAGCCCTTCATCATCGTCGGCTGCATCTGCGCCGCACTTATTCTTTTGGCGCTCGCCATAAAGCTCATATCCGCCGGCGGGGAAAAAGCGCCCTCGCCTCCCCCCTTGACGCCGGACGCAATCACGGGTCTGCAAACGCCGACCCCCGCTCCGCAGACGAGCGCGACGCCCTCGGCGACCCCCGCGCCGACAGCGACGCCGTCGCCGACTCCCGCTCCAACCCCCTCCCCGACGCCCACACCCGCCGCCTCGACCTACGAGCTTTACATAGAGGACGTGAGCTGGACGGAGGCCGCCGAAAAATGCACCGCCCTCGGCGGACACCTCGTCACCATCTCCGACGCGGAGGAGCTTAAAAAAATCACCGACCTCGCGGATGCCTACAAAATCAAGCTCGTTTGGATAGGCCTCTACCGCGATGTGAACGGCAATCTGATTTGGGTCACGGACGAGAGCATCGACTACTACATTTGGGGCAAGGGCGAGCCTTCAAAGACGGATGGCGACGGAGCCGCCGAGGATTACGGCCTGCTCTGGAAGCTCAAAGGCTCATGGATATACAACGACAGCCGCGAGGACCCCGCCAACCTGTTTCCCGCCGCCTACAGCGGAAAGATAGCCTATATCTGCGAATACGACGCATAAAATATACCGCCGCACTGATATCAGTGCGGCGGTTTGCTTATATTGTCCGTCTTACCATTTGTTCTCGACGCGCTCGGCAAAGCCGGGGAAGTCCTTGACGGCTATTACTTTTCCGTCGTCAAGAATTGCCCTGCCGGTGAAGCGGCCGAAGACCTGATGCTGGTCGGATTTTATGAGCTTTACGTCCGAGCAGGAGGCGCGGTCAAGGACGGGGAGAAAGTCCATCTCAAATCTGCCGTCGTCGGAGGTGAAGGTCCACGGGCGCATGTAGTCGGGCGCGCCGTTTTTCTCGGGGATGTTGAAGGTGACCTGCGAGAGCTTGTGCGCCTTGCCGTCATAGAACAGCATGTTCTCGGTGGCGGCGGAGGTGTTGCCGAAGCCGTAGCCGATGTTCCAGCCGAAGGGCACGGAATCGACGGTGCCGGAGGCGCTGCCCCAATACCAGGTGTTGTGGTAGGTCCAGACGCCGCGTCCCCAGTCGAGGACCGCAAAGGCGCTGTCCGGCTCGAATATGTAGGTTCTCCCGCCGGCGGTGACGGAGCCCTCGGCTCGCAGGCAGTTGATTTTTTGGTTGTAGTAGAAATGCCCGGGCTTGTCGAAGGGGGTGGCGATGACCATGCTCTCCTCCGGCTCGTCGCTCAAACGGATGCTGCCCTCGAGCGGCTGCCCGTCGGAAAAGGAGTTCATTTTGACAGTCAGCACGCGGTCGCGCCCCTCGTGGCGAAAGGCGATGGAGTGTCCGCGCCCGGAAACGGCGAGGTCGCCCCTCGCGGAGTGCTCGGGAAGACGGCGCTTGCCCATCGGAAAGGCGCACATCGGGGATACCGTCCGCTCCCAGCCCTCGTCAAAGTTGAGGAAGGAGACGGAGTCAAGGCCCATATAGCCGTTGTCGTCTATGGTGAGGGCAAGCGCAAAGTGCCCGTTGCTGACGAGGTAGTAGTCCCATTCCTTGATGCGGAGGGCGGAGGCCTTCACATCCGAGCGGCGGTAGACGGGCAGGAGCTTTTTCGCATAGCCCGGCTCGACAAGGTTTCCCTTGGAGTCCAATAAGAATCCGGATTCGCTTATCTCATGCTGCTTCATAGTCCGCGCTCCTTTTTAATAAGTCGTATATCGCGCCCGACGAAGGGGATGAGGGTGTATTCCCCATCGAGACGGGAAATTATCTGCTGGCTGTATTTTCGCGAAAGCTCCTCGGCTGTGCAGTTTGTGCTGATGACGGTGCTTTTGCCGCCTATGAGCCGCGAGTTGATGATGCTGTAGAGGGCGCTGACGGAGAAGGAGGTGACCATCTCTGTGCCGAGGTCGTCAAGTATCATGAGGTCACAGGCGAGAAATTGCCGCGTCCTCGCGGCGGCGGCCTCCGCCACGGCGGTATCGCGGGAGAATTTTTGAGTCTCAAATGCCTCCAGTGCCGCGCCTGCGGAGTCGTAGGCGACGGAGAAGCCGCGCTCGGAGACCTTTCTTGCGATGCAGGCGGAGAGATAGGTCTTTCCGAGGCCGGTTCCGCCGCGAAAGAGCAGGTTCGGCGAGCCGGGGCGGAAGCGCTCCGCGTATTTGAGGCAGGTGCGCAGGACAAGCTCCATGCAGTCCCTCGGCACGAGGCCGGTTCGCGGGTCGGGAGAGCCGTCGTAGAGCGAGAGGTCAAATTTTTCAAAGCTCTCGTCGCCGCAGCGCAGGAGTGCGCCAAGCTCTTTGGTGAGTTCGAGATTATATAATTTTATGAGACAGTCGCAGGGCGTTATGCCGAGCATGCCCGTGTCGCGGCATTTCGGGCAGGAATATATCTCGTCGGTGTAGTTGATGGGGAAGCCGCGCTCGGCGAGCAGCTCGGCCCTGTAGCTCTGAAGTGAGAGATTTTGCTTTTCGAGCGCGGCAATTTCCGCCGCGGGGCTGCCGCCGTGGCGGATGGCAAGACCCATAAGCTCCACCATCTGTGCGCGGAGCGCTTCGTCGATTGCCCGCACCTTGGGCAGGGCCGCGTATATCTGTGCCGTGCGCCGCTGCTGCTCGGCGAGGTTCGCCTCGTGGACGGTCTCCAAGCTCGCCCTTGCGCGGGAGAGAAGCTTTCCGTTATAGGACATGCTGTCACCTGCTTCCGTTTTTCAGCTTTTCATAGGCGGATTTGAGCTGTTCGCCGTCGTCTCCGCCGCCTTTGGCGGGGGAGGAGCGCTTAGGCCCGTCGCCCTTTTGAATCTCTGCGGGGGTGTGCAGACCCTTGGCGTGCCAGCTCATGATAATTTTGTTCATGTATTGCCATTTGAGCTGCCCCGTGCCGATGATGGTTCTGTCGTAGGCAAGCTCTATTGCCTCGGCGCTGAAGCCGAGCTCCAGCCAGCCGTCTATGTATTTGCGCTCGGTGGGGATAAGCTCGCGGTCGCGGATGCCGAGGGCGAGTCGGAGCGAGAGCATGTACCCCTCGCGCTCACGCTTGGCGCGGAGATAATCCTCGGCGGCGTCAAGGGTCATAAGCTCGCGATTTGCCCAGACATACGCTTCTTTTTCGATCCAGCGCATGGGCGGGACGCGGCCGGGGCCGTATTTCTCGCGGTATTCCTCGACACAGTGGTGCAGGAGCAGGAGAATGACCTCCGGCGGCAGGCCGAGGGAGTCATAGATTCCGAAAAGTGTTTTCATATCGGCACCGGAGATGGAGCGGCCCATGATGTTCTCCGTCTCGGAGATGACGCAGGTAAAGGCGCCGTCACCGGCGGAGCGGCGGACGACGTCCTCGGCGGTGTATTCGGGCAGCTCGTTTTCCGGCGGCGGCAAGCGCCTTGCGGGCGCGGCAAGAAGGCCTGCCGAGCGCAGCTTTTCGACGGCTCTTTCGACCTCTCCCTCTGCCATGGCGAGGGCGGAGGCGACGTCGCGCCTTGAGTGCCCCGCGCCGTTTCGCAGGAGGTAGAGATAGAGGAGCGCACAGCTCCCGTCGGCTAAACGAATAAGCCTGTCCGCATCCTCGGCGGGCAGGGAGCAGGGCGTATCGGGTTTGCTGAATTTATCTTCCACGCAGTATGACCTCGTTCACAGGATAGACATGTATTGTATCATTATTTTTAACTTGTAGCAAGAGGGAGAACTGTGCTATACTGACGCTGTAAGATAGCTAATATAATGTTCCCGAGGTATGCGATGTTGGAGCTTTTGTCGCCTGCCGCTTCGCCGGAGGCTGTTATTGCCGCCGTGCAGAGCGGGGCGGATTCGATATATATACGCTTCGGCGGGGGTGGCTCCGCCGGATTTTCTGAGGACGACTTCATGAAGGCCGTCCGCTATTGCCGTGTCCGCGCCTGCCGCGTCTATGCCGAGCTTGACACCGCCCTTTGGGACGGCGAGCTTGAGGCAGCCGAGCGCCTTGCCAAAAGCGCCGCCGAGGTCGGCGTCTCCGCCATGGTGCTTCAGGACATCGGCTTGGCCTCCGTCCTTCACGAGGTAACGCCGGAGCTTCCGCTCCACGCGGGCGAGCGCCTCGGCTTCCACAACCTCGCGGGGGTTGAGGCGGCGGCTCAGCTGGGCTTTTCACGCGTGCGTCTGCCCGCGGAGACAAGTCTTCGCGAGATAAGCTTTCTCGCCGCCTCTGCCACGATAGAGCTTGAGGTCGCGGTTCAGCGGGAGCTTTGCTTCTCACGCGCGGGCTGCTGCCACATGGGCGCGCTGACAGAGCGCCGCAGCGCCATAAGGGGCGATTGCTCCCGACTCTGCCGCGAAAAATACAGCCTTGGCGGCAGAATGGACGACGAGCGCCCCATCTGCCTCTCCGACGCCTGCCTTTTGGAGCACCTCCGTGAGCTGACGGCTGCCGGCGTTACCTGCGTCCGAATCGGCGACTGCGCCGCGAAGCCGGAGCTTACCGCCCTCGTCACCGGCATATATTCCCGCTGCATCCGAGAGGACAGGCTCCCCTCGCCCGGCGAAACCGAGCAGCTCGACTACGCCTTTGAGCACAGAGGCTTTACGGACGGCTACCTCACCGGCAAGCGCGACGATATGTTCGGCGCCGCCCCCGAGCCGTCCGGCGACTCAAAAAAAGTCCTTGCCGAGGCGCGCAGGGGCTACGAGGACTCGGAGGCTCGCCGCGTCCCCGTGGAATTCTATGCCCTCATAAAAGCCGGCGCGGAGACTCAATTCGCCGTTCGCGACACTGATGGCAACAACGTCGTCCTCTCCGGCGAGAGGCCGATTCCCTCCGCCGTCTCACTGACGCAGAGGGACATCGAGAGCGTCCTCTACAAAACCGGCGGCACGCCGTATTCCTGCTTCGGCGTCCGAGTGATTGCGGACGCAGGCCTGACGCTCGCCGAGGGAGAGACCGAAAGACTGCGCAGAGAGCTTCTGCGCGAGCTGACCGAAAAACGCGCCAAGCCCACAAAAACGCGCTTCGGCACGGCGCAGCCCCTCCCGAGGGACAAGGGCTTTTACGGCGGTCAGACCGCAATTTTTCAGGTCATGTCCGCAGAGCAGCTCATACCCGAGCTTGCGGAGCTGAAGCCCGACTACGTCTATCTCCCGCTCGAGGTCGCCGTCTCCGATTTCGACAGGCTCGAGCCTTTTATAACCGCAGGCGTCACGCCCGTGGCCGTCCTGCCCGCCATCATCACCGATGCGGAGGCGGGAGCCGTCTTTGACCTGCTCACAAGGGCGAGAGCGCTCGGAATCTCGCAGGCGCTTGTCGAAAACCTCGGACACGTCGCGCTGGTAAGACGCGCCGATATGTCCGTGCGCGGCGGCGCGGAGCTGCCGTTCTGGAATTCCCGCGCAATGCAAAGCGCACAATCCGCCGATTTTCTCTCCGTCACCGCGCCGTTTGAGCTGCGCATGGAGCAGATAAAAGAGTTATGTAAACCCGTTAATACGGAGATGATAGTCTATGGCAGACTGCCCGTCATGCTCACAGACCACTGCGTCATAAAGCGCAGTGCGGAGCGCTGCTCCTGCTCGACGCCGGGCAGGCTTTCGGACAACAAGGGCGCGGTTTATCCCGTGATGCGGGACTTCGGCTGCCGCAATATCGTCCTCTCCGCAAACAAGGTTTTTTTGGCGGACAAGCGCGAGGACTTCAGTTCATCCGGGCTTTGGGGTATGCGTCTCTCCTTCACAACCGAGAGCGCAAGGGAATGCGTCGAGGTCGCAAAGAGCTTTATGGGTCTCTCCGACTACCGCCCGAACGGCCTGACGAGGGGACTGTATTACCGGGGAGTGGAATAATTGTCGATAATACTTGCATCGGCGTCTCCGAGGCGCAAAGAGCTGATGGAGATGCTCGGAATAAAAAACCTGCTCATAATCCCCGCCGAGGGCGAGGAGGAGCAAGTCCCCGGCCGTGGGGCGGAGGAGACGGTTTTGGCGCTCTCGCTTGCCAAAGCGCGGGAGGTCGCGGCGAAGCACGGGTCAGACCTCGTTATCGCGGCGGACACCGTTGTCTGCATTGACGGCGAGATATTGGGCAAGCCGAAAAATCGCGAGGACGCCGAGCGTATGCTCCGCAGGCTCTCCGGGCGGGAGCATCTCGTCTATACCGGCGTGACCCTCACAAAAAACGGTGAATCGCGCAGCGCGGCGGAGATGACCGCCGTCCGCTTCCGCAAGCTCTCGGAGGGCGAGATAAGCGCCTATGTCGCCACGGGCGAGCCGATGGACAAGGCGGGAGCATATGGCGCGCAGGGCCTCGCGAGCCTTTTTGTCGAGGGGATAAGCGGTGATTTTTTCAACGTCATGGGTTTGCCTCTGTGCAGGCTCGGGCGTATGCTTGAGGACTTCGGCGTCGTGCTGCTTTCCGAATAGAAAGCCTGTAAAATCTGAGAGGGACGCCCGATAGCCGCGAAACGGCGCTCGGGAAAGAGAGTGAATTGTCGTGAAAGAGTTTTTGAAGAAAAAGGGAATAGCGCTGGGCGTAATCGTCCTCGCCGCAGTGCTCGTCGTGGTGTTCTCCGCGCGGGCGCTGGACGGAAAGGCGGGCTTTTTTGCAAACGCCGCAGGCGCTGTCAAAGCGCCCGTGCTAAAGGCGGCGACAGCCGTCTCCGACTGGCTCGAGGGCGTGTACGGCTACCTCTACGAATACGACCGCCTTTTGGCGGACAACGACTCCCTGCGCCGCCGACTTGCCGAGGCAGAGGCGCGCGCTCAGGCAGGGGAGGACGCCGTTGAGGAAAATACGCGTCTGCGCGAGCTTTTGTCATACACCGAAAAGCACACCGATTTAGTTACAGAGTCCGCAAAGATAGTCGCGTGGAATCCCTCCAACTGGACCTCAAGCTTCACAATCAGCAAGGGCTCCGACCAAGGCCTCGCGCTCGGCGACGCCGTCATAACCGAATACGGCGCACTGGTCGGCGAGATAAGCGAATTGGGCTCCTCCTGGGCGGAGGTCTGCACGGTAATCGACGTCGAGACGAGCCTCGGTGCGCTCGTGGGGGACGACGGCGCCGCCGCAATGGTAATCGGCAGCTACGCGCTCATGCAAAAGGGCGCGGTCAAGCTCGCATATCTGAGCGAGGGCGCACAGATGCTGATGGACGACCAAATCCTGACCTCCGGCTCGGGCGGTCTTTTCCCGCAGGGACTTACCATAGGCACGGTGTCCTCCATCCAAACGGAGGCGGGCGGACAGACGGAATACGGCATCATTAAACCCGCCTGTGACCTCTCTGCGCTCGTTCAGGTGTTCGTAATCAAGGACTTTAAGGTGACAGAGTAAACAACATGATTTTTGACCTCATAAACATGCAAAAGCTGCGGCGCGGAGCAATCTATGCCGTTTATATGCTGCTCGTGCTCGCCCTTCAGGAGCTTGTTCTCTCAAGGCTCTCGTTTTTCGGCGTGCATACGCTCGTCGTGCCTGCGGCGGTGGTCGCTGTCGGCATGCTTGAGGGCGGCGTTTGGGGCGGCGTGTTCGGGCTGTTCGCGGGGCTTCTCTGCGATATGACCTTTGGCAACACGGCGCTGTTCGCGGCGCTTTTCCCGGCGATTGGCTTTTTCTCCGGGCTGCTGGCGCGTTATTTTGTCAACAAGCGTTTTTTTGCCTATATGGCAGTCTGCCTCCTTGGGCTCGCGGTCACGGCGTTCTTCCAATTTTTCCGACTGTGGGTTTTCATGGACCAGCCCTTCGGGCCGCTTTTCGTCACGGCATTGCTCCAAACCCTGTGGTCGCTGCCTTTTGCTGCTCTCCTGTACTCTCCGTGCAAGGGAATAGCGGGCGTCAAATAGGGCAACTGCGAAAGGATTTGAAATGAACAAGCTCATAAAACCCGGAAGGCTTGCGGCCTTCGTGCTGCTCATAGTCGGCCTGCTCGGCCTCTACATTACGGAGCTTTACAAGCTCCAAATAATTCAGGGCGAGGAGAACTACGAGCGCAGCAAAAACAGCGTAGTGACCACGCAGACGGTCACCGCCGCGCGCGGCAACATAATGGACCGCTACGGCAGGGTGCTCGTCTCCAACAGAGAGTGCTACAACATAAGGCTGAACGAGAATTCCCTCTTTAAAGAGGGCAAGGACCCCAACAAAATTATCCTCGACATGATAGAAATCGTCAAGTCCTGCGGGGACACCTATACCGACGAGCTGCCGATAACCATGGCTCCCCCCTTTGAATACACCGATATGTCCAACATCCAGCGCGTGAGCCTCAAGGCCTACCTTGACGACAAGGCCGAGGAGGGACTCAAGGCGGACACCACCTCGGTGGAGCTTATGAGCTATTTCCGCGGCCGCTACAAAATCGACAACAACTATTCCGCGGAGGATATGCGCGCCATCGCAGGCGTGCGCTACGAGATAAACGTCCGCTATGCGCCGGGGCTGAATACCTCGCCCTATGTCTTTGTGCAGGACGCCTCGGTGGAGCTTATCTCCAAGCTCATGGAGAAATACGGCGACGACGTCACCGTCGAGACCTCCTTCCTGCGCGAATACAAAACCCAATACGCCGCGCATCTTTTGGGCTATATCGCCCAAATGAACGCCGACGAGATGGAAAAATATTCCAAGAACGAGGAATACTCTCTTGACGCCAAGGTGGGCAGGGACGGTGCCGAGCTGGCCTTTGAAAAATATCTCCACGGCAAGGACGGCGAGGCAAAGGTGACGCGAACTGCCTCCGGCACAGTCACGGGGACGGTATATACCAAGGAGCCGGAGCCGGGCGAGCACGTCTACCTCACCATAGACATCCAGCTTCAGGAGGCGGCGGAGCGCGCTCTCGCGACGGGCACCGCCAATATTCAGGCAAAGCGTGAAACCGAGAATGCGGAGGCAATAGCCCTTGGTGCTCCGGACAAGGTCAAGGAGGACGTTCAGGGCAGCGCCGTCGTGGTGGTGGACGTCAAGACCGGCGAGCCGCTGGCGATAGCGAGCTACCCGACCTTTGACCTCGCAACCTTCCAAAAGGACTATACCAAGCTCTCGGAGGACAAAGCCGCGCCCCTCTTTAACCGTGCGCTCATGGGTGCCTACGCCCCCGGCTCCACCTTCAAGCCCTGCACGGCCATCGCCTGCCTGAGCGAGAACGTCATCAGCACCGAATATCGCGTCAAGTGCCTCGGCAAATACATGAAATACGCGGACCAGGGCTACGCGCCGGAGTGCTGGATATACGCCCAGCACATGCTCCACGGCAACGACAACGTGACGGAGGCCATACGCGACTCCTGCAACTATTTCTTCTATACCGTCGGCAATGAGGTCGGAATTGACAGAATGAATGCCTACGCCCACAAGTTCGGCCTCGGCGAGCACACGGGCATTGAGCTGACGGAGACGACGGGCAACATGTCAAACCGCGACAACCATATGGAGCTTGCCGGCAAGGAATGGACCTACGGCGATACACTGCAGGCAGCCATCGGACAGGCGGACAGCCTTTTCACCCCCCTGCAGCTCGCCGAATACTGCGCCACGGTGGCAAACGGCGGCACGCGCCACTCCGCCTCAATCCTGAAGGCGGTCAGAAGCTACGACTTCGGCGAAAAAATCTACCAAAACAACGACGAAGTGCTCAGCACGGTGGAGAGCGCGGACTATAACTGGACGGCGGTGCAGGAGGGCATGTACCTCGTGGCGAACGACTCCGCAGGCTCCGCCTACATCGACTTTTTCGGCTATCCCATCGGCGTCGCCGCCAAGACCGGCACGGCTCAGCTTGGCGAGGGGAAGACCAACAACGCCATCTTCATGTGCTATGCGCCCTATGACAACCCGGAGATAGCCATCGCCGTGGTCATGGAGCGCGGCGGCTCGGGCAGCGCCCTCTGCCCAATCGCAAGGGAGATTATGGACACCTACCTGACAATCAGGCGCTCGACGGACGTTATGGAGACGGAAAACACACTTCTTAAATAAATGTGTTGAAGTTTAAGCGATTTCGTCATATAATACTATTCTATGAATTTAGGCTTAACAGCTTTCCAAGTGGAGGTAAAACCATGAATATTGCACTGCTGGCGGACGATGGGAAAAAAGAACTGATGGTGCAGTTCTGCATAGCATATTGCGGCATCCTTTCCGGCCATAACATAAGCGCCACCAACACCACGGGCAAGCTGGTCTCGGAGGCAACGGGACTGCCCATCACGCTCTGCCTGCACGACAAGCAGGGGGCGCAGCAGATTGGCGCCCGCATCGCATATAACGAGATAGACTTGGTTCTCTTTTTCTGCGATCCCGGCAGCGCCTCCGGCTTTGAGAGCGTCAACAGGCTCGCAAGGCTCTGCGACCAGTACCAAATACCCATGGCGACGAATGCCGCCACTGCGGAGGTGCTCATTCAGGGCCTGCGCCGCGGCGACCTCGACTGGCGCGACATCGTCAACCCCAAAAAGAAGTAAAAGTAAAAACGGCGGGGCTTGCCCCCGCCGTTTTTCGTGAAAGGATACACACATGGATAAGGTCACTCCGCGCACATTGTCCGGCTTTATGGAGCTGCTCCCCGAAAAACAAATTCAGCTCGAAAAAATGCTGGACGTTCTGCGCTCCACATATTCCCTATACGGCTTCGCGCCCCTCGACACCCCGGCAATCGAATCCGCCGAGGTGCTTTTGGCGAAGGGCGGCGGAGAGACGGAAAAACAAATCTACCGCTTCCAAAAGGGCGACAGCGACCTTGCCCTGCGCTTTGACCTCACCGTGCCGCTCGCGAAGTTCGTCGCCGCAAATTACGGTCGGCTGACCTTCCCCTTCCGCCGCTACCAAATCGGCAAGGTCTGGCGCGGCGAGCGCGCCCAGAGGGGACGCTTCCGCGAGTTCTATCAGGCGGATATCGACGTCATCGGCGACGGCAAGCTCGACGTGGTCAACGAGGCGGAGATACCCGCGGTCATCTGCCGCACCTTCACCGCCCTCGGCCTGAAGCGCTTCACCATAAAGCTCAATAACCGCAAGCTTCTGAACGGCTATTTCGAGCTGATGGGGCTTTCCTCCTGCGCGGGGGACATCATGCGCGCCGTGGACAAGCTCGACAAAGTCGGCCTCCAAAAGACGCGGGATACCCTTGTCTCCGACTGCGGCTTGGACGAAAGCAGCGCCGACGAGGTCTTGAGATTCATCGGCTTTCAGGGCGAAAACTCCGATAAGCTCGCCTTTTTGGAGGGCTATCGCGGCAGGAGCGACACCTTTGACGCGGGGCTTAACGAATTAAGCACCGTCCTCAAATATCTCCCGAGCTTCGGCGTGCCGGCGGAAAATTTTTCCGTGGACCTCACCATCGCGCGCGGCCTCGACTACTACACCGGCACGGTCTATGAGACCACCATGAACGACCACCCCGAGATAGGCTCCATCTGCTCCGGCGGCAGATACGACGACCTCGCTGAATACTACACCGACAAAAAACTCCCCGGCGTGGGCATATCCATCGGACTGACGCGCCTTTTCTACGTCCTTGACGAGCAAAAGCTCCTGAACGACGACTTCATCACAGCGCCGGCGGATGCGCTCGTTATCCCCATGACCGAGGATATCTCCTTTGCCGCCGAAACCGCCACCTGTCTGCGCGGCGCGGGCATACGCACCCAGCTCTACGCCGAGGACAGAAAATTCAAGCAAAAGCTCTCCTATGCCGACAAGCAGGGCATTCCCTTTGCCGTCATAATCGGAGAAAACGAGATAGCCGCAGGCCTTGTGGCACTCAAAAATCTCACCACCGGCGAACAAATCTCCTGCTCACCCGAGCAGGCGGCGCGGGACATCCGCGCGGCTCTCGCGGCGGGAGCCGCACAGCACATCATAAAGGAATGAAGGAAATAACTATGTTTCAATCACGCACCCACAACTGCGGCGAGCTGCGCATCGGGGATGCCGGAAAGAACGTCAAAATAGTCGGCTGGCTCGAAAACCTCCGCGAGGTCAGCGCAAATCTTGCCTTTGTCGTCATCCGCGACTTTTACGGCACGACTCAGGTCGTCGCAAACACCGAGGAGCTTGTCCGCTCCTTCAGGGATATCACCCGCGAATCCACGATAAGCGTTGTCGGCATTGTCCGCGAGCGCGCCTCAAAAAACCCCAACATGCCCACGGGCGACATCGAAATCGAGCCCGAAGGGCTTGAAATACTCGGCCGCTGCCGCTATAACGAGCTGCCCTTCCAAATTAACCGCAGCCGCGAGGCGGACGAGACGGCAAGGCTCAAATACCGCTATCTCGACCTGCGCAACCCCGAGGTCAAGAAGAACATCATCCTGCGCTGCAATGTCGTCGCCGCCCTGCGCAGAGCCATGACGGAGCAGGGCTTCCTTGAGATAACCACCCCCATCCTCACGGCCTCGTCGCCGGAGGGCGCGCGGGACTATCTCGTCCCCGCCCGCAACCACCCCGGGAAATTTTACGCCCTGCCGCAGGCGCCGCAGCAGTTCAAGCAGCTGCTCATGGCCTCCGGCTTTGACAGATATTTTCAGATTGCCCCCTGCTTCCGCGACGAGGACGCGCGTGCCGACCGCTCTCCCGGCGAGTTCTATCAGCTCGACATGGAGATGGCCTTCGCCTCTCAGGACGACGTTTTTTCCGTCATCGAAGCAGTCCTGCCCCCGATTTTCGCGGAATACGGCGTCTACAATACCGCCTCACCCGCGCCCTTCAGGCGCATCCCCTACCTCGAGGCGCTTGAGACCTACGGCACGGATAAGCCCGACCTGCGCATAGACCTCACGGCGAGGGACGCAAGCGAGCTTCTCTCCGACTGCGGCTTTGAGCCTTTTGCGGGCAGCATCATTAAAGCCGTCGTCGTCACCGACTTTGCCGAGACGCGCAAGTTCATCGACAAGCTCATGGCGGACGTCGAGGTACAGGCAGGCAACAAGCCGTATTGGTTCCGCCTTGACGAAAAGGGCGAGCTTGTCGGCGGCATAGCCAAGTTCCTTCAGGAGAAAAAAAGCGAAATAATCGCGGCGCTCGGCCTCGTCCCCGGCTGCTTCGTCGCCCTTGCCGCCGGCAAGCGCGAGGCTGCGCGAAAGACCGCAGGCGTGCTCATAAAGCTCCTTGGCGCTTCCGTTCCCGGTCACATCCAAAAGGAACGCTACGAGTTTTGCTGGATAGTCGATTTTCCGATGTACGAGCTGGGCGAGGAATCAGGCGAACTCGAATTCTGCCACAACCCCTTCTCCATGCCCAAGGGCGGACTTGAAACACTCAAAAAAGCCGAGCGCGGCGAGCTGAATGCGCTCGACATCACCGCCGACCAATACGACCTCGTCTGCAACGGCGTGGAGCTTTCCTCCGGTGCCGTGAGAAACCACGACCCCGAGATAATGGTCAAGGCCTTTGAGCTTGTGCGCCTCGGCGAGGAGGACGTAATAGCAAAGTTTCCCGCCATGTACAACGCCTTCTGCTATGGCGCGCCGCCCCATGCGGGCATCGCACCGGGAGTTGACCGCATGGTCATGCTCCTTGCGGGAGAGGACTCGATTCGCGAGATAATACCCTTCCCCATGAACAAAAACGCGCAGGATCTCATGATGGGCGCTCCCTCCGAGGTGAGCGCGAAGCAGCTCGCGGAGCTGGGCATCAAGCATGAGGAGGCAAAGAACAATGGGAATTGACGAGCTTGGCTCCAAGGAACGCATGAAGGCCATCGAAAAAGAAATCGACAGCCCCGAAAACGCCTGGCAGCCCGACGAGGACACCGAGCTTGAGGTGACGGACGAGGAGCGCGAGAGAATCCTCACCGCCGTCCTCGTCTCCCGCGAGCCGCTGCGTCTCAAAATATACCCCGCAAAGCTCAAGAAAAAGCTCGTGGTGCTGCGGCTTTTGTCCGATAGCTTTGAATGCGGCAGAACCTACACCCAAAAAGAGGTCAACGAAATCCTCTCCGACGCGTGGCAGGACCCCGTCGCCCTCCGCCGCGACCTCATCGACATGGGCTGGCTCTCCCGCACTCAGGACGGAGCCGTATACTGGAAAAATTAAGCTATGAAACGGAGGCCTCGCCATGGTATCAAAAATACGTTCCCTCGGAATAAAAGGCATAGGGGGCTATGAGGTCTCCGTGGAATGCTTTTTGGCAAACGGCCTGCCCGGCTTTGAAATAGTCGGACTGCCGGATGTTGCGGTCAAGGAGGCTCGTGACCGTGTGCGCGCGGCAATAAAAAACACCGGGCTAAAATTCCCCGTCAGTCGGCTGACGGTGAATCTCGCTCCGGCGGACACCAAAAAAGCCGGCACGGTCTATGACCTGCCGGTTTTGCTGGGTATATTGGCCGCCGCCGGCGACATTAAAGAACCTCCGGAGGACTGCGCGTTTTTCGGCGAGCTGTCGCTGACGGGGGCATTGCGCCCCGTGCGCGGCGCTCTGCCGATGGCGCTCGCCGCGATGCGCGCGGGCGTGAAGCGCCTTTTCGTCCCTGCGGACAATGCGCCCGAGGCCGCCTTTGCCGAGGAGGTGGAGGTCTACCCCGTGGAGAACGTGGGCCAGCTCCTCCAATACTTCCGCGGCGCGTCGGAGCTTGACCGCGCCCTGCCGCCAAAGCTCTCTGCGGAGCCGTTGTCGGGGCCGGATTTTTCCGAAGTAAAGGGTCAGGAAAACGTCAAAAGAGCCTTGGAGGTCGCCGCCGCGGGGGGACACAATATCCTCATGGTCGGCCCGCCGGGAGCAGGCAAGTCCATGCTCGCAAAGCGCCTTGTCTCCATCCTGCCCGACATGAGCCGCGACGAGGTCCTCCAAACCACCGAAATTCACTCCGTCGCCGGCCTCACGGGGCGCGATAACCCCATGGTCAGCCGCCGTCCATTCCGCTCGCCGCACCATACAACCTCGGGCGCGGCGCTCTCGGGCGGCGCACAGCTCCAGCCCGGTGAAATGAGCCTTGCCCACAACGGCGTGCTCTTTCTTGACGAGCTGCCGGAGTTTCACCGCGATGTGCGCGAGGTGCTGCGCCAGCCCTTGGAGGACGGCATCGTCACCGTTTCGCGCGCGGCGGGCACGGCAACCTATCCCAGCCGCTTTATGCTGGTCTGCGCGATGAACCCCTGCCGCTGCGGCTGGTACGGGCATCCCTCGGGGCGCTGCCGTTGCACGGAGCGGGACATCAAAAAATATCAGTCAAAGGTCTCCGGCCCGCTGCTCGACCGCATAGACATAATGGTCGAGGTGCCCGCCCTTGAATACGAGGAGCTGGCCGGCAAGCGCAGTTCGGAGTCCTCACAGGACATAAAAAAGCGTGTGGACTCGGCAAGAAACGTCCAGCGCGGGCGCTTTTCCGGGCGCGAATTCGATTGCAACGCATATATGGAGCCTGCGGATATGGAGCGCTTCTGCGCCCTCTCACCCGAATGCTCGACGCTCATGGAGCGCGCTTTCAAGGCAATGGCGCTCACGGGGCGAAGCTATGACCGAATACTTCGCGTGGCGCGCACGATAGCCGACATGGACGGCTCGGAGACAATCGCGGAGCGGCACTTGGCAGAGGCCATCCAATACAGGACATACGATTTCAGAGAAGAGAATAACGAAGAATGAAAGATATGATATTACTAAAGCAGGGCGAAGTCGTCCTGAAGGGGCTGAACAAGCGCTTTTTTGAGCAAAAGCTCCTCACAAACGTGAAAAAGCGCCTGAAGCCCATAGGAAAATTCCACGTCTACGCCGTCCAGTCCGCCGTCTATGTCGAGCCGGAGGACGACGACTGCGACATGGACGCGGCGTTTGAGGCGATGACCAAGACCTTCGGCGTCATAGCCCTGACCCGCGCCGCCGCCTGCGAGAAGAACGAGGACGCCATCTATGAGCGGGCAAAGGAATACCTGAAGGACGCCATGCAAAGCGCCAAGAGCTTCAAGGTCGAAACCCGCCGCTCCGACAAGAGCTTCCATATGACAAGCGTGCAGCTCTCCCAATATGTCGGCAATCTTTTGTCGGACGCATACCCCGATACCGTGCCGGACATGCACAATCCCGAGCTTGTCGTCCACCTCGAGGTTCGCGACTACGCGGCATATGTCCACGCCGCCCCGACACAGGGCGCGGGCGGTATGCCGGTCGGCAGCAACGGGCGGGCGGTGTCGCTCCTCTCCGGCGGAATTGACAGCCCCGTGTCCTCCTATATGATAGCCAAGCGCGGCGTGAAGCTCGTGCCCGTGCATTTCTTTTCCTTCCCCTACACCTCCGAGGCGGCGAAGGAGAAGGTCTTTGAGCTGGCGCGTCTGCTCACTGACTGGTGCGGCCCAATGGCTGTCGAGGTCGTGCCCTTCACACACATTCAGGAGGAAATGCGCGACAAGTGCCCGGAGGAATATTTCACCCTCGTCATGCGGCGCTTCATGATGCGCATAGCAAACCTTATCGCCGAGCGCGACGGCTGCAAGGCAATCGTCACAGGCGAGAATTTAGGCCAGGTCGCAAGCCAGACCATGGAGGCAATGGCAGTCACCCGCGCAGTGACGGATTTGCCGATTCTCCAGCCCCTTATCGGCATGGACAAGGAAGAAATCGTCCGCATCGCCCGCCGCATAGGCACCTTTGAGACTTCAATTCTGCCGTATGAGGACTGCTGCACGGTCTTCACCCCCCGCCATCCCCGCACAAAGCCCAAGCTCCGAGAGGTCGAGGCGGCGGAAGCGTCGCTGGACGTCGAGGGCCTTGTGGCGGAGGCGTTTGCGGGTATCGAAAGGGTGTGGATAGAAGGATGAAAGCAGAAATTTTATGCGTCGGCACCGAGCTTTTGCTCGGCACCACCGTGAATACGGACGCGGCGGACGTCGCCATGCTGCTCTCGGAGCTTGGCGTCAACACATATTGGCACACGGTTGTGGGCGACAATCCGAGCCGCGTCATCGACGCCGTTCGCATAGCCAAGTCCCGCGCCGACCTCATCATAACCACGGGCGGGCTTGGCCCCACCTGCGACGACCTCACCAAAAACGCGCTCGCCGAGGCATTCGGACTGAAGCTTGCCCTCGATAAGGGCGAGGAGGAATGGCTGCTCGGCGTGTTTGCGGAGCGAAATGTCAGAATGACGGAGAACAATCTCCAGCAGGTGTATCTGCCCGCCGGCTCACATCCGATTCGGAACGACTGGGGCACGGCGCCCGGCTGCTGGTTTGAGCAGGACGGCGTCACGGTCATCATGCTGCCGGGGCCGCCGCGCGAGTGCCGCGCCATGCTCCAATATCGCGTGCGCCCTCTGCTTGCGGGGCGGGGCGAGGGGATTATAGCCTCGCATACCATCCATTTCTTCGGCATCGGCGAGAGCGAGATGGAATATAAGCTCCGCGACTATATGAATACCCACACAAACCCGACGCTCGCGCCCTACGCCAAGGAGGGCGAATGCCTCACCCGCGTCACCGCCAAGGCCGCGACGAGCGAGGAGGCGGAAAAAATGATGGCGCCCGTTGTGGAGATGGTCCGCACCATGTTCGGGGAGCTTGTCTACGGCGTGGACTGCAAAAACCTCGGCGAGCGCGTCATGGCGCTGCTTCTTGAAAAGGGCCTCACCCTCGCCTCGGCAGAGAGCTGCACGGGCGGCGAGCTGGCAAAAAAACTGACGGACATGCCGGGTGCCTCAAAGGGCTTCATGGGCGGCGTGGTCGTCTACACAAACGAGGCAAAGTCGCGTCTTTTGGGCATACCCACGGACTACATCGACAAGCGCGGCGCAGTCAGCTGCGAGATAGCGGTTGAGCTTGCGGAGCGTGTGCGCCTGAAGCTCGGCTCGGACCTCGGCGTGGGCATAACCGGCCTCGCGGGGCCGGACGGCGACGGTGTTCACGAGGTTGGCACGATGTTCATATCCCTCGCAACGAGAGACGGCGTTTTCGTGCGTGAGAAGCACGTCACCGGCAGAGATCGCGCCCGCGTGCGGCTCTATGCCTGCCAGAACGCCTTTGACATGATACGCAGATACCTTACCGGGCTTCCGGTGGAAAATATATTGGAGGATGCATGAAGTTATTTTTTGCGCGCCACGGCGAATCCGAGGGAAACGTTAAACTGCTGCTCTACGGCCATACCGACTGTCCGCTCACGGACGCCGGGCGGCAGGACGCCGCAGCCCTCGGCGAGAAGCTTGCGGGACTCGACATAAAGCGCTGCTATACAAGCCCGCTCTCGCGTGCGGCGGACACCGCGCGCATAGCGCTCGCCGGTCGCGATGTGCCGATAACGCTGTCGGACGATTTAATGGAGCAGTATATGGGCGACTTTGAAAACACCTCGTTTGTCGAGATGCGCGAAAAGTATCCCGACCTGATTCGCACCATGCTCGAGGACTGGACGACCGTGGTTCCCCCGAACGGCGAGAGCTACGCGCAGCTGAGCGAGCGCTCAAACCGCTGTCTCGACAATATCATCGAGCAAAACGAGGACGCCCTCGTCGTCGCCCACAACGGCACCCTCTCCGCCATCTTCGGCAGACTCCTCGCCACCGAGCCGAGCGGCATAGACAAATTCTGGTTCCACCACGGCTGCTATTCCTGCGTGGACATAGAACACAAAAGAATCAGATTGGAATATTTCAACAAATAACC
>JAVVTL010000007.1:0-35306 GCA_036653715.1 Oscillospiraceae bacterium | reverse complement strand
GCTATCGCTTATTCTTCTTTTTGGGCGGGTTTTACTAAGATGCGTTCTACGCGGAGGCCGTCCATGGAGAGGACGGTTATGTGGAGGCCCTCGTATTCCAAGCTGCTGCCCTCCTCGGGGAAGGTGCCGAACAGCTCGGTTGTCCAGCCGCCGACGGTTTCGGACTCGAAGTCGAAGCTCTCCTCGGACAGCTCCAAAAGCTCAAGGAAGTCCGACACGCTCATATCGCCGTCCAGCTCATATTCGCCGTCGTCCCTTTGGACGACTTCGTTTTCGACCTCGTCGGTCTCGTCCCAGATATCGCCGACTATCTGCTCCAAAACGTCCTCCATCGAGATGACGCCGAGCGTCCCGCCGTATTCGTCCGTGACGACGGCAAGATGCTTCTTCGCGCGGCGAAGCTCGGAGAGCACCTGCGGCAGCTTTATGGTCTTATATACATACAGCGGCTCCATCAGCAGAGCGCGGATATCCGGGTGCTCGCAGTCCACGATTGCCTTCAGGAAATGGTTCAGGTACAGAAACCCTATGATGTTGTCAATGCTGTCCTCGTACACCGGCAGACGTGTGAAGGGGGTGCGCTCGATGGTGTCGAGGATTTCGTCCCAATCGTCGTCGATGTCGATGGCGACGACGTCCACGCGGGCTGTCATTGCCTCCGACGCGCTTATCTCGTTGAAGTCCAAGGCGGCCTGCAAAAGCTCGGAGCGATCCTCGTCTATGACATCCTCGTCCTCGGCGGTCTCGATGATGGATTGCAGCTCCTCGACGGCGGCGCCGGAATCGTCCCCGTCCCTCGCCTCGCCCTTCAGGGGGATGGTTATGAGCTTTATAAGTCCCACAACGATGAAGACCACGGGCTTGAGGATTATCATGAGCGCACGAATGACATAGGCAAAGCGCAGGGCAAAGCGATTGGCGTTTTTCTTGGCGATTATCTTGGGGACCGTCTCGCCGAAGATGATGACGGCGACCGTCACAAGCAGGGTGGCAAGCCAAGTCCATTCCTCGCCGGCTATGAGGATTGCGACGACGGAGGCGATGGAGGACATGGCGATATTCGCCATATTGTTGCCTATGAGTATGGCGGAGAGGGCGTCGTCGTAGTGGTTTTCGATGGCCACGGCGGCGCGGGCGGATTTCGAGCCGCTCTCCATGGCGCTCTCAAGACGCATGTGGTTTGCGGAGGAATACGCCATCTCGGAGGCGGAGAAGAATGCCGAGCACATGACAAGGCCTATGAGCGCTGCGATATAGTAAATCATTTCGCGTCGCCTCCTTCGGAGGAAGCGTCAATCGGCAGACGCACCGTGAGCTTCACGATGCGGTTTTGGCGCATGTCGGAGACGCTTATCTCGGCTCCCGCATAGGTGAAGCCGTCGCGCTCCTCGGGGATGCGGTCAAACTGCTCGTATGCCCACTCGCCCATGAGCTTATGCTCGAGCTCGCCCTCGTCCTCACCGAGCTCGAGGTCGAGCCTGTCGAATGCTTCGCCGACGGTCATGCCGGCGTCCACCTCGTAGCGGCCGCCGCCGAGGCCGACAAAGCTCTCCTCGACAACGTCGTCCTCGTCCCAGATTTCGCCGACCAGCTCCTCAAGGATGTCCTCGACCGTGACGATGCCGAGAGTGCCGCCGTAGTTGTCGGTGACTATTGCCATATTGAGCTTTTTCGCGCTCATGACGGTGAGAAGCTCGTCGATGTTCATGCTCTGATGGATGAAATACGCGGTGTCCAAAAGCGGGCGCAAATCGGGCGGCGCGCCGTTTTTGATGTAGGCCTTGATGTATTTTCTGATTTGCAAAACGCCGATTACGCGGTCGATGGAGCCTTCATAGACGGGCAGGCGGCTGTGCCGCTGTTCTTTTATGAAGGTGAGCAGCTCGGCGCAGCCCCAGTCCACGTTCACTGCGGCGACGTCCACCCGAGCCGTGAGAACCATCTCGGCGGTGAGGTCCGCAAACTGCATGGCGGAGCTCATAAGCTCGCCCCTGTCGGTGTCGAGGGCGCCGCCGTCGGTCATGTCCTCGATGATGTCGTAAAGCTCGTCCTCGGTGACGGAGGCCTCGGCGTCGCCCTTTGTGAGCCTTGACGCCGCCTGACCTATAGAGGTCAAAAATGCCGCCACGGGGCCAAAAACGGTCATAAAAAAGCACAGCGGAGCAGCGGTGGCAATTGCCATCCTCTCGCTGTATTTTTTTGAGATGCTTTTTGGCAGCATTTCGCCTATGAAGAATACGACAACTGTGGTCACGACGGTGCTGAAGGTTACCGCAGAAAGCCCCCAGATACGCGTGACAGCCACGGTGACAATTGAGGCCGTGACGATGTGTACAATGTTGGTGCCGATAAGTATGGTGGTTATTGCCTTATCAAAATTATCCAGCACATAGAGGGGGCGCTTGGCCCTCCCGTCGCCCCTGTCGAGGCGGGTCTTGAGCTTCAATCGGGAGACGGATGCGAATGCCGTCTCAGCCGTGGCAAAAAACGCGGCGAAGCACAATAAAACGAAAACTATCGCAAATGATGATCGACTGCCTGCGTCCATAAAGGACTATCACTCTCCAATAAAAAATATATTTCACAATTATAGCACCGTAAGCGCCCCGCGTCAATACGCCTATTTGACAACGACGTTTTCCTCGCCCAAGAGGCCGCGCAGCTCCGCCGTCAGGGCGTCGTGGACAAGACAGGTCGCACCCGCGCGCATTCGGGTGTCCTCAAAATATATTATGACGCGGCTGTCGCCGGGGAACATGTCTAAAATCAGCCCGAGCTTGCGGAAGGCGGCGCAGTCGCGGCTCTTGAGCTTCAGCCAGAGCTTTTTCTCCGCCGGCGGCGGCGCGTCCGAGCCGACGGTGTTGAGGTCAGACATGGGGCGGATGCTGTCCGCCATGAGCTGCGGCTCCTTCTCGTCGCGGACGGAGATTTTGCCGCGGACTATGATGGCGGCGTTCTCGGTGACATAGCCGCCGCCCGAATCCAGCGCTTTTTGGAAGGCCAAAAGCTCCATCGTGCCGGTGTCGTCCTCAAGCTGGATGTTGCACATGAGGGTATTGTTTTTCGTCGTGCGCGTGCGCTTTGAGGCGACCACGCCCGCGAGCGTAATGTATTGGTTGTCGGCAAAGCGGCGCGGGCCGTCCTCGGCGGCGAAGTCCGACATGACGGCAGCAATAGCCACGGCTCCCGCCCGTCTTGCCGCCTCGCGGTATTCGTCCATCGGGTGACCGCTGAGATAGAGGCCCGTCGTTTCCTTTTCCATCAGCATAAGCTCGCGCTTTGAAAATTCCTCCACGTTCGGCAGGGCGATACCGCTCGGCTGCGTGGCTTCCCCGTCCCCCGCCATGCCGAAAAGGTCGAGCTGTCCGTCGATGTTGCGTCTTCCGTCGCTGACGACGCTGTCAAGGACTTTGTCCGTCACCAGCAAAAGCGCACGGCGCTTCTCGCCCGTGCCGTCAAACGCGCCCGCCCTGATGAGGCTCTCGAGTGCGCGGCGGTTCAGCTCCTTGCCGTTCATGCGGCGGCAAAATTCCTCAAAGCCCGTGAAGCGGCCGTTTTCCTCTCGCTCCCGCATGAGCAGGGCGATGAATTTCGCGCCGATGTTTTTGATGGCGACGAGGCCGAAGCGGATGTTCCCGCCGACGACGGTGAAGTCTGCGTCCGACTCGTTCACATCCGGGGGCAGCAGGCTTATGCCCATGCTGCGGCATTCGGCGATATACTCCGCGACCTTGCCGCTCGAATCGAGGACGCTCGACAGCAGCGCGGCCATATACTCGCCGGGCCAGCGGCATTTCATGTAGGCCGTGCGGTAGCAGACTATGGCGTAGGCGACGGCATGCGCCTTGTTGAAGGCATAGCTCGCAAAGTCCGCAATCTCGTCGTAGATGCTGCTTGCGACCTCCTCCGGCACGCCGTTACTGACGGCGCCGACGATTGCGCGTTCGGGGTCGCCGTGTATGAAGGCGCGGCGCTCGGCGTCGATTACCTCGTGCTTTTTCTTGGACATGGCGCGGCGGATAAGGTCGGCCTGACCGAGCGAAAACCCGCCGAGGCGGCGGAATATCTCGATGACCTGCTCCTGATATACTATGCAGCCATAGGTGACGGAGAGTATGGGGCGCAGCAGCTCATGCTTATAGCTTATCCGCTCCGGGTGGGCGGAGCACTCAAGGAAGCGGGGGATGCTGTCCATGGGGCCGGGGCGGTAGAGGGCGATGACGGCAGTGATATCCTCCACGTTTTTGGGCTTAAGGCCGGTGCAGACCGCCGTGATACCGGCTGACTCGAGCTGAAACACGCCCTCGGTTTTGCCGGCGGATATCATGGCAAAGGTTGGCTCGTCGTCCTCGGGTATCGTATCCACGGAAAAGTCGGGCTCGCGCTTGCGCACCAGCACGGCGGCGTCCTCAAGCACGGTGAGGTTGCGCAGGCCCAAAAAGTCCATCTTGAGCAGACCAAGCTCCTCAAGCGTCGTCATGGTGAACTGGGTGACGAGGGACTCGTCGTTCTTGGCGAGGGGGACGTATTCGTAGACCGGCTTTTCGGTGATGACGACGCCTGCGGCGTGGGTGGAGGCGTGGCGCGGCATTCCCTCCAGCGCACGGGCGGTGTCGATAAGTGCGCGGAGCCGCTCGTCGCCCTCGTACATCTCGCGCAGGGGCTTTGAGAGACGCAGCGCCTCCGAAAGCGTCATGCCTATGGCGAAGGGCACCTGCTTTGCCACGGCGTCGCACTCGGCATAGCTGACGCTGAGCGCCCGCCCCGCATCGCGTATTGCCGCCCGCGCCGCCATGGTGCCGAAGGTGACAATCTGCGCAACGTGGTCGGAGCCGTACTTGCGGTTTACATAATCTATGACCTCTCCCCTGCGGCGGACGCAGAAGTCGATGTCGATATCGGGCATGGACACGCGCTCGGGGTTTAGGAAGCGCTCGAAATACAGGCTGTATTTTATGGGGTCCACGTCGGTGATAAAGAGGCAGTAGGAGACGACGCTGCCCGCCGCGCTCCCGCGTCCGGGGCCGACGGGGATGCCTCGGCTCTTGGCGTAGGCGATGAAGTCCGAGACTATGAGGAAGTAGTCCACAAAGCCCATCTTGTCTATCATGTTCAGCTCGTAGTCAAGCTGCGCTCTGACCTCCGCGGCGTTTTCGGCGGCGGCATAGCGCTTTTTGAAGCCCTCGTCGCAGAGCTTGCGGAGATAGCGGAAGCTGTCCGTCTCCCCATTCGGCAGGGCGAAGCGGGGCAGGTGATAGCGGCCGAATTCAAAGTCGAAGCAGCAGCGCTCGGCGATTTTGGCGGTATTGTCCGCCGCCTCCGGCTCCTCCGGGAACAGCTCGCGCATTTCCTCCTCGGATTTGAGGTAAAATTCATTTGTCTCAAAGCGCATACGCTCGGCCTCGTCCACGGTCTTGCCGGTCTGGATGCACATGAGCACGTCCTGATAATAGGCGTCCTCTTTTTTGAGGTAGTGCGCGTCGTTGGTGACGGCGAGGGGGATGCCCGTCTCCCTGTGGAGGCGTATGAGGCCGACGGCGGCGTCTGCCTCCTCGCGGATGCCGTGCTTTTGTATCTCAAGGTAAAAGTCTTCCGGCCCGAAAAGCGCGGCAAGCTCCTCCGCCTTCGCCTTTGCGGCGGCAAAATCGCCCTTTATGAGCTTCTGCGGGATGTCCCCCGCGAGACAGCCGGAGAGACAGATAAGCCCCTCGGCATGCTCATGAAGCAGCTGCCAGTCGATGCGCGGGCGGATATAAAAGCCCTCGGTATAGCCCATGGACACAAGATAGCAGAGGTTATGGTAGCCCGTCTCGTTTTTGCAGAGGAGGATGAGATGCGTGTATTCGCTGTCCACGCCGTGTTCTTTGTCCGTCCTGCCGCGCGGGGCGACATATACCTCGCAGCCGATTATGGGCTTTAAGCCCGCCTCCCGCGCCGCCTTGTAGAAGTTCACAGCGCCGTACATGACACCGTGGTCGGTGACGGCGACAGCCGTCTGTCCCAGCTCAAGGGCGCGCTTTACCAGGCCCTCCACGCGGCATGCGCCGTCCAGAAGACTGTATTCACTGTGAACATGGAGGTGGACAAAGGCCATATGCTATCTCCTGTTGGCAAGGTAATTGCCCCTGCCGTCCCTGAAGCTGCCGGTGGCAATGCCGATGATGTCAATAATCCAGCCTATGCCGAAAAGTCCGCCGGTCACAAGCCAGAGCACGCCCGTGCCGACCTTGCCGACATAGAAGCGGTGTACGCCGAGCACGCCGACGACGACGCAGAGCAAAAGCGTCGTCAGCCAATCCGAGCCGCCGCGTTCCTCGTCCTCGCGGCGGTATTGCCGGCGCTCTCTCTCGCGCTCCTCACGGGCACGCTCGTGCTGCTCCTCCGCTCTCTCGCGCTCGCGCTCGGCGCGTTCTCTTTCGCGCTCCGCCCGCTCGCGCTGCCTGTCGCGTTCCTCGCGCTCGTGCTGCTCGTCCGCGTAGGCATAGGCGCCGCTTTGCTTCGGCTCCGCCGCTCTGCGCGGGGGAGTGCCCGGCATTGTGACGCCGCCGCAGGCGGGGCAGTATTTGGTGTTGAAGTCATACGCCTTGCCGCATTTCGGGCAATGGCAGTTCTCCACCGGCAGCGGCGAGCCGCATTTTGTGCAGTACAGGGCGTCCGACGGATTCGCCGCGCCGCAATTTGTGCAATCCATATTATCCTCCTTGCGCTCAATCGGTATCCGCGACGGACGCCGCGAGCTCCGCGAGCTTTTTCAGTCTGTGGGAGAGGCAGGACTTCGTGACCTGCGGGAAAGATAGCTGCGAAAGCTCGGCAAGGCTCGCCTCCGGGTTTGCGATGCGCAAAAGCGCCGCCTGCTGCAAGGCCTCCGGCAGGCCGTCCAGCCCGAGCGTGCGCTCCACGCGCCGTATCGTCAGCAGCTGCTCCTGAGCCGCGGCGACAATTTTGTCCGCGTTGGCGCTGTCGCAGTTAACCTTGCGGTTTATGGTGTTGCGCATGTCCTTTTCCACCTTGGCGGACATAATGTCCATGGCGGCGACGGGCGCGCCGACGGCGGTGAGAAAATCCTCAATCGCCTCCGACTGCTTGAAATACACCACGCTGTTGCCGGCTCTTGAAGTCTCCTTAGGCTCAAAGCCCATCTCGAGCAGCAGCGAATAGCACTCGCGGCTGACGCTGTGATGGGCCGTGCAAAGCTCAAGATGATAGTGCTTTTCGGGGCTTGTTATGCTGCCTCCCGCCAAAAAAGCGCCGCGGATGAAGGAGAGTCGGCAGCAGTCCTCCTCAAGAATGCCGAGGTTTATGTGCAGCGAGAGCGCCGTCTCCGGCTCGGAGCCGAAGGCGCGGGACACCGACGCAAGCTTTTCCCCGTCCGTTATGATAAGCGTGCGCTTGCCGCGCGAGGTCGGGGCGGGCAGAACGTCAAAGCCTATGCCGAAGGCGCGGCGAAAAAGCTTGGGCAGTCGCTCCGCCAGCTCGGCACTGCCGGTGACTATGCGTATTTCCCGCGGGGAAAAGGTGTTGCAATAGAGCAGAATGCCATACGCCTCCGCCACGGCACAGCATTTGTCGTGCGGCTGCGCCCTGCAAAGCTCCGCCTTGGTCTCGTATGAAAAGGACATGTCCTCACCTCCCCCGCGCTTATGTATCTGCGCTCATGTATATATTTTGGTGTGCGAATTTTCTCTGTAAAGCCGCATAAGCTCCCGCGCCAGCGCATCGGAGTCGTGGCGCAGAAGATTTCCCGAGGAGCGGGACACGGCGGCGCTGAAGACACCGACGCCGAGCTTTTTTATCTCGTCCCTGTCTATCTCGACAGGCTCCGCGCCCTCGGCGCGATATTTTTCGAGCAGCTCCTTGGGCATTTCCCCCGTGTTGCAGAGGCAGTGGTCAAAGAGCCGCGCTCCGGAGTTTTCAAAAATCGCGCGGATGTGGTCGGAGGCCTTACAGCCCTCTGTCTCGCCGTCCTGCGTCATGACATTCATGACGTAGATACGAAATGCGTCCGAGCCCGCGACCGCCTCCGCCACGCCCTCTGTGAGCAGATTCGGCATCAGGCTTGTGTAGAGGCTGCCGGGGCCGAGGATTATCATATCCGCCGCCTCGAGCGCACGCAGGACCTCCGGCAGTGCCTTGGGGCGCTCCGGAGATAGCTTCACGCGGGTTATGCGGCGCTCGCCGTTTTTTTTGAAGGCGGCTATTTTGGATTCGCCGAAGACCTCGGAGCCGTCGTCAAACTCGGCGGCAAGGTACACGACCTCGTTCGTGACGGGCAGCACCCTGCCCGTTATGGCGAGCACCTCGCTCATGCGCCGCACGGCCTCGTCAAAGGTGTCCGACATGCCGTTCAGCGCCGCAAGAAAGAGGTTTCCGAAGCTCTGCCCCCTGAGGCTGCCCTCGGTGAAGCGATAGGCGAGCAATGCCTCCATAATCGGTTCCGTGTTCGCGAGCGCCTGAATGCAGTTGCGCACGTCGCCGGGCGGCGGCATTCCGAGGTCCTGACGGAGCATTCCCGAGCCGCCGCCGTCGTCCGCGACGGTTATGACGGCGGTGATGTCGGAGGAATAGTTTTTCAGGCCCCGCAGCAGCGTGGAGGAGCCTGTCCCGCCGCCGATGACGACGATTGCCGGGTCGTGGGGGTCGGCTTTTTTCATGTCGTCACCCCTTGTCTATGTCGCGGCAGCTCAGGGAGACATATATGCCCTGCTCTGACAGATGCTCGGAAAGCGCAGAGGCGATGGCGACGCTCCTGTGCCGTCCCCCCGTGCAGCCCACGGCGATATTCAGCGTATACTTGCCCTCCTCGATGTAGAGGGGCAGGAGAAAGTCGAGCAGGCCAAAGAGATGCTCCATAAAGGTCTGCGTGTCCTCGTAGCCGAAGACGAAGTCGCGCACGGCGGCGTCCAGTCCGCTCATGGGGCGCAGCTCCTCGACATAGAAGGGGTTTGGCAGAAAGCGCACGTCGAAGACGAGGTCGGAGTCCATGGGCAGGCCGTATTTGTAGCCGAATGCGGTGACGGTGACCTTGATGCCGCGCCTTCCCTCGCCCGAGAGGAACATATCGCCTATGCGGCTTTGGAGCATGGCGGTCGTAAGCCCCGTGGTGTTCACGACGAAATCCGCCCGTTCGCGAATGGGGGCGAGCCTGCGCGTCTCCATGTCCACGGCGGCCTCGATGCTGCCGCATTCCTCAAGCAGAGGGTGGGGGCGGCGCGTTTCCTTATAGCGCTTTATGATGGACTGCTTATCCGCCTCCATGAACAGGATGCGGTATTCGAGGCCCTTTTCCCAAAGCTCGTCGAGCGCGGGAAAAAGCGCGTCGATGCTCTCCCGCTCGCGCACATCGGTGACGAGCGCCACGCGCTCATAGCGGCTGCGGGCGGTCAGGCAAAGCTCCGCAAAGCGAGGCAGCAGCGCAACCGGCATGTTGTCCACGCAGTAGTAGTCCAAATCCTCGAGTATGTCCGCCGCGCGGCTTTTTCCCGCGCCGGACAGGCCGGAGATGATGAGAAATTCCATGTAAAATCAATTCCCTTCAGGCTTGGGGTCTGTTTATTTTATAATTTTTACCTCCGGCTCAAGGAGGACGCCGGAACGCGCGTAAACCGTGCTTTGGATGTGCTCCATCAGCGCCGTCACGTCGGCAAAGGTCGCGCCGCCGCGATTCACGACGAAGCCCGCGTGCTTTGGCGACACCTGCGCCCCGCCTATGGAGAAGCCCTTCAGCCCCGCCTCGTCGATAAGCGCCGCCGCGAAGCCGCCCTGCGGGCGCTTGAAGGTGCTGCCGGCGGAGGGGAGGTCGAGCGGCTGGGAGGCGCGGCGTTTCTCCGCAAGCTCTCTCATGCGCGACTGAATGCGCTCCGGCTCGTCCGGCCTGAGGGCGAGGACGCCGCCCGTGAGGATGGCCTCCGTGTCCGAAAAAGCGCTGTGACGATAGCCAAAGCCCTGCTCCGCGCCGCGCAGCAGGCAAAGCTCGCCGTCTGCATTTATATATTGCGTCTCGATTACGCTGTCCTTCATCTCGCCGCCGTAGGCACCGGCGTTCATGGAGATTGCGCCGCCGAGGGTGCCGGGGATGCCGCTTGCGAATTCAAGCCCCGAAAGCCCCGCCTCGAGCGCACGCTGCGCCAGCCGCGCGAGCGGTATCCCCGCACCCGCGCGGAGGATTTCGCCCTCACGCGAGACGTACGCCATGCTCTCGCCCATCTTGAGGACGATAATGTCGAGCGGCGAGTCGGAGACAAGGAGATTCGTGCCGTTGCCCATTACCGTGGGGCTTACCCCCGCACGGTAAAGCAGGCGCAGCAGAGCCGCCGTCTCCTCCGCCGAGGCGGGCAGAGCCATCGCCCGCGCCGCGCCGCCGATGCGGAAGGAGGTATGGGCGCTCATAGGCTCCCGCTCCAGCAGGCTGAGGGCGGGCAATGCCGCGCGTATATCGCCGATAAGTGTGTCAGTTATCCGCATCTGTCACCTGTCAACTCCCAAATCTATTATGCGGTCGTGCTCATCCGCAAGCGCCTGCGCCGCATTGAAGCCCATCTTCTTTTGGCGGTTGTTCATCGCCGCCAGCTCCATGATAACGGCGAGGTTGCGCCCCGGGCGCACCGGTATGGTGACGCAGGGCACGGGCACGCCTAAAATATCGGAATAATCCGTCTCGAGGCCGAGGCGGTCGTAGGCCTTCTCGTCGTCCCAGGTCTCGAATCTGACCTCAAGGTCGATGTTCGTCTCGGGCTTCACGGCGCCAATGCCGAAGATATGGCGGGCGTCTATGACGCCTATGCCGCGCAGCTCCATGTAGTAGCGAATCATTTCCGGCGCGGTGCCGACGAGCATGTCGCGGTGTACGCGGCGGATTTCGACGGCGTCGTCCGCTATGAGGCGGTGGCCGCGCTTTATGAGTTCAAGCGCCGTCTCGCTCTTGCCGACGCCGGAGTCGCCGGTTATGAGAAGACCCTCGCCGTATACCTCGACCAGCACGCCGTGGCAGGTAATCCTCGGCGCGAGGGCGTTGCGCATATAGCTGATAAGGTCCGCCACGAAGGTGGAGGTGTCCTCCTCCGTGATGAAAAGGTTTCTGTCGTATTGCTTCGCCAGCTCCTCGCACTCGGGGAAGGGCTTCATGCCGTGGCAGATTATAAGCCCGGCAATGTCGAATTTCATGAAGCTCTCGAGAGCGACGTAACGCGCCTCGGGAGACAGCGTCTCAAGGTAGGTCGTCTCAACCCTGCCGATGAGCTGGAGGCGCTTGGGGTCAAAATAGTCATAAAAACCCGCAAGCTGGAGCGCCGGACGGTTTACGTCCGCCGTATATATCCTCGCTTCGTTGTAGTTCTTCGAGGCATGGAGGACCTCGAGCCGTTCTTCTTTAATAATATCCGTGAGCTTCACGGAATACTTGTTGTTCATATGCCGCCTTCTCTCTTGCCTGATACTACTTCATTTTAACCACTCGCGCACGTTTTGGCAATGCCTTTGAGCGCATACGCCTTAAAAACATCTAAAACGCGAAAATTCATCTTGCATTTGCGTCATGGCTCTGCTATTATGGTAAAGCTGTTCATCAGATTCAAAAGACTGGAGGTGCTTCTCAAATGGCGAAATGTGAATTTTGCGGCAAGGACGTGGCTTTCGGTATTCAAGTCAGCCATTCCCACAGGCGCTCTAACCGCACCTGGAAGCCCAACCTCAAGCGCGTCAAGGCCATACTGGACGGAAGTCCGAAGCACGTTTATGTGTGCACCCGTTGCCTCCGCAGCGGCAAGGTCACCCGCGCTGTGTAATTCAATTTACCCGAATCAGGCTCGCTTCAACTCAGAAGCGAGCCTTTTTCGCGCCGTATTTGCCCCCGACGCCGAGGCGAAGGGATTTGAAATATGCGGCGGCTTGCTATATAATGAATGAATAATATCATGGGAGGAACTGCCATGCTGCGACTTATCACCGGGCGGGCGGGCGCGGGAAAGACGGCGCTCGTCATACGCGAGCTGCGCGAGGCGGCACTGCGGGGCGAGAGCGCACTTACGCTCATCGTGCCCGAGCAATACAGCCACGAGGCGGAGCGCGAGCTTTGCCGCGAGGTCGGCGACAGCCTGTCTCTCCACGCCGAGGTGCTCTCCTTTACCGGCCTTGCAAGGCGGATAGAGGGTGAGCTTGGCAGCGGCGGGCGCGTCCCGCTCGACAATGGCGGCAGGCTCCTCTGCATGGCGCTCGCGCTTGACGCCGTCGGCGCAAGGCTTTCTGTCTACGGTCGGGCGCGGCGCTCGCCCGAGCTTCAAAAATGCCTACTGGACGCCGTCACCGAGCTGAAGGCCGCCGGTATCCCGCCCGAGCTTTTGTCCGACACCGCCGCCGCCTGCGGCGGCTCACTCTCCGCAAAGCTCAAGGACCTCGCGCTCGTGCTCGGCGCTTACGACGCCTCCGTCGGCATGGGCCGCGCAGACCCCGCCGACAGGCTCGATATTCTCCTCCAAAATCTCCCCCGCAGCGCTTTCGGGCTGACGGGGCGCATATACCTTGACGGCTTCACCGACTTCACGGCGCAGGAGCTGCGCATCCTCCGCGCGCTCATGGCGCGGGGCGCGGAGCTTTGCGTCTGCCTCACCTGCGACGGCGTTGACGGCGACAGCGAGGTCTTTGAGCTTTCCCGCCGCACGGCGCGCGCCCTGCTCGCCGAGGCGCGGGAGCGGAATATTGCCGCAGAGGTCATAAAGCTCGAGCTGCCGCCAAGCTCCCCCGTCGATATATTTGCCGAGGGGCTTTTCTCCTATTCCGCAGAGACGCTCGACTGCGGGGCCGCCGTGTCGCTTTTCAGCGCCGACAGCGTCGCCGCCGAGTGCGAGCTTGCGGCGGCAAGAGCCATCGGGCTTTGCCGCGACCATGGTGCGCGGCGGCGGGACATCGCCATCGCCGTGCGCGGCTTTGAGGACTACCGCCCCTCGCTCGAGGCGGCGTTTGCCTATTACGGCGTCCCCCTTTTCACCGCGCGCAAGAGCGACATTCTGCAAAAGCCGCTGCCCGCGCTCCTCGCCGCCGCTTACGAGATTCCCGCCGGCGGCTGGGAGACGGACGACGTCTTTGCCTATCTCCGCACAGGCCTTGCCGGGCTTTCCGAGAGCGAATGCGACACACTTGAAAACTACTGCCTGCTTTGGAGCTGCCGCGCCTCGCGCTGGCTCTCCGAAAAGGACTGGCGTATGCACCCCGACGGCTACGGCGGCACCTATGACGACAAAGCGCTCGCGAAACTCGCCGAGATAAACGCCCTGCGTCGGCGCGTAGCCGAGCCGCTTCTTGCCCTTCAGTCCCGCGCCAAGGCCGCCGTCACGGCTTTGGAGCAGGTCACGGCGCTCTGGCGCTTTATGGACGAGCTGAAGCTTGCCAAGGCCATCGCCGCCCGCGCGGACGCACTTGAGGCGCGGGGCAGACCGCAGGCCGCCGCCGAGTATCAGCGGCTGTGGGACATCACCGTCTCCGCGCTCGAGCAGCTTGCGGACCTCCTTGGCGACACGGAGCTTGACGCCGACGGCTTCTCCCGCCTGTTTATGCTCACGCTCTCGCAATATGACGTGGGCATCATCCCCGTCTCGCTCGACATGGTCACGGCGGGCGACATGGACAGGATGCGCCGCCGCAGCATAAAGCACCTCATAATCCTCGGTGCCTCCGACGAGCGCCTGCCCGCCGGCACCGCAGACGGCGGGGTCTTCTCGCAGGAGGAGCGCCGAGCGCTCTCGGAGCTTGGTCTGCCGCTGGACGCCGGCGACGCGGAGCTTTGGCGGGAATACACGCTCATCTACAACTGCGTCTCACTTCCGTCGGAGACGCTGACCCTCGTCACGCCGACCTACGACTCCGACGGCGCCGCCGCGCGGCCCTCCTTTGTCATCAGCCGAGCCATGCGGCTCTTTGGGCTTCCGCTTCTCCCCGCCGACACGAGGATGATTAAAACCGCCGCGCCCCGCCCCGCGATGGAGCTTGCCGCCGCCTCCCTGCGTCTGCAAGGCTCGGGACTTGAGGCGCGCGCCGCCGAATACTTCTCCGCTCACGAGGCGGCGCGGCTCGAAGCCCTTTCCAAGGCCGCCGCCATGACGCGCGGTCGGCTCTCGGCGGACTCCGTGCGCTCGCTCTACGGCGAAAAGCTGCGCCTCTCCGCCTCGCGGATTGACAGCTTTGCCTCCTGCCGCTTCTCCTACTTCCTCAAATACGGCCTTTTGGCAAAGCCGAGGCGGGCGGCGGAATTCTCTCCGCCCGAGTTTGGCACCTTCATGCACTACATCCTTGAACACGTCGCCTCCGAGGCGGAGAGCGCGGGCGGGCTTGGGAGCCTCAAGGCCGACGAGCTTGCCGCCATGACGGACAAATACATCGAGAAATACATCGTCGAGGAGCTGAACGGCTTTGAGGGCGAGTCCCCGCGCTTTGTCTATCTCTTTCGCAGGCTCACAAAGAGCGTGCGGCGCATCGTCGCGGATATGGCGGAGGAGCTTGGGCATTCCGACTTCCGCCCGCTCGACTTTGAGCTGAACTTCGGCGCGGCGCAGGGCATACCCGACCTGCCCCTGCCGGAGGGCGGGAGCCTCCGCCTCACCGGCATCGCGGACAGGATTGACGGCTGGACGCACAACGGCAGGCTCTACCTGCGCGTCATCGACTACAAAACCGGGCGCAAGTCCTTCTCCCTCTCCGACGTGCGCTACGGCATGGGCCTACAGCTGCTGCTCTATCTTTTCACCCTTGAAAAATGCGGCGAGGCTCGCTACGGAATGCCCATTGCACCCGCAGGTGTCCTCTATGTCCCCGCGCGCGACCCGCTCATCTCCTCCGACCACTACCTGACGGACGAGGAGCTTGCCAAAAAACGCGCCGCCGGTCTTCAGCGCTCCGGCCTGCTGCTTGGCGAAGCCGACGTGCTTTTTGCGATGGAGGACAGCGAGACGCCGCTGCGTCTGCCCGTCAAATGGAAGGACGGCGTCCCGAGCGGAGAGGCGCTTGCCTCCGCAGAGCAGCTTGGCAGCCTTGCCCGACACGTCGAGGAAACCCTGCGCGCCATGGCGGGCGAGATAAAATGCGGCGGTATCGACGCCGACCCCTACTACAAAGCGGCGCAGGACAACGCCTGCCTCTACTGCGACTACGCCGACGCCTGCCGTCTCCGCGACGGAGAGGACGGCGACCACCGCAGGTATCTGCAAAAGCTTCCGGCCACAAGGGTCTGGAATATTCTTGAGGGAGGCGAGCGGAATGGCTGATTTCACCCCGACCCCGTCCCAGCGCGAGGCTGTGGAGAATCGCGGAGGCGCACTGCTCGTCTCCGCCGCCGCCGGCAGCGGCAAAACCCGCGTGCTGACAGAGCGGCTGATTTCCTATGTGACCGCCGACTCCGACCCCGCCGAGCTTGACGATTTTCTCGTCATCACCTACACCCGCTCCGCCGCCGCCGAGCTGCGAAGCCGCATCGGGGACGAGCTTGCCGAGCGCGTCGCGGGGGACCCCTCCGCGCGGCGGCTCCGCCGACAGACGGCGCTGCTTCAGCGCGCGCACATCGGCACCATCCACAGCTTTTGCTCCTCCCTGCTGCGTGAGCATTGCCAATACTTCGGGATTTCCCCGGATTTCGCCATTGCGGACGAGGACAAATGCGCGGCGCTCAAAAGGCTCGCGCTTGAGCGCGTCATGAACGCCGCCTACGAAAATCCCGACAGCGAATTTCTCGCCCTCAGCGACACCGTCGGCGCGGGGCGCGACGACAGACGCCTTGCGGAGCTTATCCTCACGCTCTATGAAAAAATTCAATGCAGCGCCGACCCCGACGAGTGGTTTGAGCGGCAGCTAAGCGCCATCACGCAATGCGGCTTTGAGATAGACGGGAGCATTTGGGCGCTCGAGCTGCTCGGCTCCGCAAAGAGCGACGCGCTCTATTGGGCGGGACAGACGGACTCCCTGCTCGCCATGATGTCCGCCGCGGATTACGCCTATATCCTGAAAGCCTACGGCCCAAGCATCTCCGAAACCTCCGCCGCCCTGCGGGAATTTGCCGGCTCCTGCGACAGGGGCTGGGACGCGGCGCGCGGGCGTCTGCCCATACTCTTTCCCCGCCTCGGCTCCATCCGCAATCCGCCCGACGCGGAAGCCGTCGAGTTCATCAAGGCGCGGCGCGACTCCTGCAAAAAGGCGATGGAGACGCTTGCCAAGAGCTTTGACCGCAGCTCGGAGGACATAATCCGCGACACGCGCAGTACCTCCGCCGCCCTGCGCGCCCTGCTGAAGCTCGTGCGGGATTTTTCCCGCGGCTTCGAGACGGAAAAGCGCCGCCGTTCACTCGTGGACTATGCGGACCTTGAGCATCTCTGCGCCCGTCTGCTGACCGAGGACGGAAAGCCGACACGCCTTGCCGACGAAATATCCGCCCGCTTCCGCGAGGTGATGGTGGACGAATATCAGGACGTCAGCAAGGTTCAGGAGCTTATCATAAACGCCGTCTCCGCCGGGAGCGGGAAGCTCTTTATGGTCGGCGACGTGAAGCAGTCCGTCTACCGCTTCCGCCTTGCGGACCCCAATATCTTCATCGAAAAATACCTCTCCTACAAAAACGCCTCGGACGCCCTGCCCAACGAGCCGCGCCGCGTCCTGCTGCGCGAGAATTTCCGCTCAAGCCCTGCGGTTTTGGACGCCGTTAACGCCGTTTTCCGCAACCTTATGTCCCGCGAGCTGGGCGAGCTGCCCTATGACGACGACGCCGCCCTGCGCCCCGGGCTTCCCCGCGACTGCCCCGGCGCTGTGCCGGAGCTTATCGCCCTTGCACTGCCCGACGCCGCCGAGGATGAGGGCGAGCGCCCGGACAAGGTCGCGTTTGAGGCGGCCTTCGTCGCCAAAAAAATCGCCGCGCTCGTAAATTCCCGCACCCAGCTGCCCGCCGAGGGCGGCACACGCCCCGTCGGCTACGGCGACATCGCCATTCTCCTGCGCTCCTCCAACGTGGCGGGCGGCATATACAGGCGCGAGCTTTTGCGCGCCGGCGTGCCCGTCCTCTCCGAGCAGGCGGGGGGCTTCTTTGACTCGCCGGAGATTGCCGTGCTGCTCTCGCTGCTTGCCGTTATCGACAACCCGCATCAGGACGTGCCGCTCATCGCCGCGCTGCGCTCCCCGCTCTTTGGCTTCACGGCGGACAGGCTTTCCGCCATCCGCTCGCGGGACAGGAGCTGCGACTTTTTCTCCGCCCTCTCCCTCGCCGCGGAGGACGACGCAAAATGCGCGGAATTTCTGCGCACCCTCTCCGAGCTGCGCCTGCTGACGCCCGACCTCGAGCTTGGCGCTCTCATCTCCGAGCTTTATTCGAGGCTTGACTGCATGGCGCTCTCCTGCGCCGCGACGGACGGAGCCGCGGAGCGCGAAAACCTGACCCTGCTTTTCTCGCTCGCCCGCAGATTCGAGAGCGGCGGCTGGCGGGGGCTTCACCGCTTCCTCGGCTGGCTGCGCTCCATGCAGGAGCGGGGCGAGGAGCCGGGCGCGGGCGGCAGCTTTGCGGGCGGAGCCGTGCGGATTATGAGCATCCACAAATCCAAGGGGCTTGAGTTTCCCGTTGTATTCTATTGCAACACCGCGCGAAACTTCAATAAATCCGACAAAAAGGCGACCGTCCTTGTCCACCCCGTGCTCGGCCTCGGCCCCAAGCTGACGGACACCGAGCGCGGCGTCGAATACCCCACAATCTCCCGCCGCGCCATCGCTCAGCGCATGGAGCGCGAGGCGCTTTCGGAGGAGCTGCGGCTCATATACGTCGCCATGACCCGCGCGAGGGAGCGGCTCTTTATCACCTGCGCCCTGCCCGACCCCGACGCCGTCATCTCGAAGCTCGCCCGCAGCGTCGCCGCGCCCATGGCGCCGGAGGAGCTGCGCACCATGTCCTGCCCCGCCAAGTGGCTCATCTGCGCCGCCATGGCGGACGGCGAGCAGCACCTGCACCTGAAAACCGAGCTTTTTGCCGACGCGCCCGCCAATGCCGAGGCCGCCCCCGCCGCCCCCTCGGAGCCGCAAACGCCGACGGACGACCTTTCCGAACCCGAGCTCGCCGCGCGGCTCGACTGGTGCTATCCGCACACCCGCGCCGCCGCCCTGCCCTCGAAAATCACCGCGACGGAGATAAAAAGCCTCGGCGAGGACGACCCGGAGAGCGCCTCGCTCCTGCCCCGCACGGAGCGCGTGTTCCGCCGCCCGGACTTTTTGCGTGCCGTCTCCCGTCCGAGCGCCGCCGAAAAGGGCACGGCGACCCATCTTGCCCTGCGCCGCATTAGCTTTGCCAAGACCGGCTCCCTCGCGGAAATTGAGGAGGAGCTTCAGCGGCTCTGCGCCTCCGGCTACCTCTCCGAGCGCGAGGCGAAGGGCGTGGACAGGGCGTCAATACTTGGCTTTTTCGCCTCCGATATCGGCAGGCGCATCCTCGCGGCGGACTCCGTCCTGCGCGAGTTTCCCTTCACGCTGCTTTGCCCCGCCGAGGTCTTTTTCCCCGGCGGCGGGGAGGATGAGCTGCTTTTGCAGGGCGTCGCCGACTGCTGCATTGAGGAACACGGCGAGCTTACGATTATCGACTACAAGACCGACGGCGTAAGCCCCGAGCGCGTCGGGGCAAGGGCGGAGCGCTACCGCGCACAGATAGCCGCCTATGCCTATGCCCTCGCTCGGGTGACGGGAAAGCCCGTCCGCGACTGCGTTTTGTATTTCCTGAAGCCCGGCATAGCCGTCTCCATGCCTCCAAAGACCGCAAAAAGCTGATTTTCCTTTATTTTTCTGAAATAACCCTTGCAAAGCCGGGCATGCTGTGCTAAAATTCACGGTGCGTCTTGTAACGATGTCCTTTACTTCGACATACTCAAGACAGCCATATTATGAGGTGAAAGACATGAAGGAAGGCATCCATCCCACATACTACAAGACCACTATAAAGTGCGCTTGCGGAAATGTCATCGAGACCGGCTCCACGAAAGAAAACATCTCCGTGGAAATCTGCTCCAAGTGCCACCCGTTCTATACCGGCAAGCAGAAGCTGATTGACACCAGCGGTCGCGTCGACAAGTTCAACAAGAAGTACGGCATCCAGTAATTGGCCTTACCGTGCCGCCACGCACTTTTCTGCGTGGCGGCACTTTTATACCCGCTTTCGCCCCGCTTTTCGGACACATTCCGAAAAAAGCCGACAATAAAGGACTGATTTTTATTAACGATACCATCACCAAAAAGGAACGCGCCATTCTCGCCGGCCTCTCCGCCGCCTGCATGGACGAATCCGAGCGCTCGAACGAAACCTCAATGCTCGAGCTTGAAGCGCTCGTCGAAACCGCCGGCGGCGAGGTGCTCGGCACCCTCATGCAGTCGCGCGAGACGCCCGACCCCCGCAGCTTCATCGGCGAGGGCAAGGTACAGGAGCTTAAAGAGCTTGTCGTGAACAACGAATGCGACCTTGTCGTCTTCGACAACGAGCTGTCGCCCTCGCAGATGCGCGTGCTCTCCAAGGAGCTGGACGTCAAGGTGCTTGACCGCTCCGGCCTCATACTCGATATCTTTGCCCAGCGCGCCCAGACCCGCGAGGGTCAGCTTCAGGTCGAGCTGGCGCAATACGTCTACCTCCTGCCGCGCCTGACGGGCATGTGGACCCATCTCACCCGTCAGACCGCCTCCGGCGGCTCCTCCCCCATCGGCACGCGCGGCCCCGGCGAGACCCAGCTCGAAACCGACCGCCGCCACATCCGCCGCAAAATCCAAAAGCTCCGCGATGAGCTTGAGCAGGTGCGCAAGGTCCGCGGCGTCCAACGCCGTCGGCGCGAGCGCAACGCCATGCCCGTCGTCGCCATAGTCGGCTACACCAACGCCGGAAAGTCGAGCCTTCTGAACTCCCTCACAGGCTCCGAGGTGCCCGCCAACAACCGTCTCTTTGACACCCTCGACACCACCACCCGCAGGCTCCGCATCGACGAATCCCGCGAGGTGCTGCTCTCCGACACCGTCGGCTTCATCCGAAAGCTGCCCACCCATCTTGTCGAGGCCTTTAAGGCCACGCTCGAGGAGCTGCAATACGCCGACGTGCTGTTGCACGTCATCGACGTCGCAAACCCCGACCGCGAGCTGCAAATCGGCGTAGTCGAGCAGCTTATAGCCGAGCTGGGCGCGGGCGACAAGCCCTGCATCCGCGTATACAACAAATGCGACGTCTTCGTCGGCGCTCTGCCGCGCGGCGAGAACAGCGTCTGCATCTCCGCCCGCACCGGCGAGGGCGAGGACGCTCTCATAGCCAAGCTCGGCGAGCTGCTCGGCAAAACGAGCCGCCGCGTCACCCTGCGTCTGCCCTACGACAAGGCCGGGCTTATTGACCTTCTGCGCCGCGAGTGCGCCGTCCTCTCCGCCGAATACACCGACGACTGCATCCTTGCGGACGTCGTCGTGAAGCCGGAGCTTTGGGGCCGCGTGCGCGAATTTGCCGGAGCCGACAGCGATGAAGACGATAAGGACTGAGCGCCTCCTCCTGCGCCCCTGGCGGGAGGACGACGCCCGAGCGCTCTTTGAATACGCAAAAAACCCCAACATCGGCCCCGCCGCCGGCTGGCCCGCACATACCTCCGTTGAAGACAGCCTCCGCATAATCCGCGACGTTCTCTCCCGCGAGGGAACGCTTGCCGTCACCCTCCTTGGCGACGATACGCCCATAGGCAGCGTCGGCGTCTTCACAACGACCGCGTTCGAGGGCTGCAATGACCCCGAAGTCGGCTACTGGATAGCCGAGCCGTTCTGGGGCATGGGCTATATACCCGAGGCAGTCCGCGCACTTTTGCGGCACTGCTTTATGACACTTTCCGCCGAGCGCGTCTGGTGCTCCCACTACGAGGGCAACGTCAAATCCAAAAGAGTCATCGAAAAATGCGGCTTCCGCTTTGCCTTCGACACCGAGGAGGAGGTCCCCCTGCTCGGCGAAGTTCGCGGCGCAAGCTTCTACAGCATAAGCAGGGAGGCTTGGTCGGCATGAGCGACGCATATCTCATCCCCGCAGGCTGCGGCGAGGCGGAGCACACGGAGAAAAAATCGCGCTTTATAGGCCAAATCTCCCCCGCCGCCTCCGCGTCCGAGGCCATGGCCTTTGTTGACAGCATCCGCAAAAAGCACCCCGACGCCACGCATAACGTCTGGGCGTATTTCCTGCGCGACGGCGGCCTGCGCTTTTCGGACGACGGCGAGCCGGGCGGCACCTCCGGCCTGCCCACGCTGAACGTCCTGAAAAGCGCGGAGGTCTTCGACGTCTGCTGTGTCGTTACGCGCTATTTCGGCGGGATACTCCTTGGCGCCGGCGGGCTTGTGCGCGCCTATTCCAAGGCCGCGTCCATGGCGCTCGCCGCCGCCGGCGTCGCCAGGATGACGCAATGGAGCGTCCTAAGCATCCTCTGCGCCTACCCGCAGTACGAGCGCGTCAGGCGACTGTTGGACGATTTCGGCGCACTTGATACCGAGGCGTCCTTCGCGGCGGAGGTCTGCGTCACCGCCCGCATCCCCGCAGAGACGTCCGACGCTTTCCCGCCGAGGCTTGCCGACGCCACCGCCGGCGGCGCAAGCTGTCGGGAGACGGCCCGCGTCTTCAAACCCGGCCCCGCGAGCTGAGGCTTGGACGGAGAAAAAAATATTTCCGGGGAAAATAGAGGATTAAAACATTTTGCGCAGTATATAGGGGTATCGCAACATTTGTATGCGATGCCCTTAATCTTACACACCGGGGAGTGAAAGCATGAGCTGTCCGAGAGAGCTTCGCGAGGAAGCGGAGAAATACATAATCGGAGAATACGGCACCTTCGCAAGCGCCTGCGCCGGGCGGCAGACGCCCGAGCCGCAGTGCGACATTCGCACCTGCTTCCAGCGGGACGTTGACCGCATCACCCACTGCAAGTCCTTTCGCCGCCTGAAGCACAAGACGCAGGTTTTCCTCCAGCCCGAGGGCGACCACTACCGCACCCGCCTCACCCACACGCTCGAGGTCGCGCGGATTGCCCGCACAATCTCCCGCGCACTCATGCTGAACGAGGACCTGACAGAGGCGATTTCCCTCGGCCACGACCTCGGCCATACCCCCTTCGGCCACGCCGGAGAGCGGGCGCTAAACGCCATTTTTCCCGGCGGCTTTCGCCACTACGAGCAGTCCCTGCGTGTCGTTGACCGACTTGAGCGCGACGGGCGCGGGCTTAACCTCTGCCTCGAGACGCGCGTCGGCATCCTCAACCACACCACCGGCGTCCCCGTCGGCACGATGGAAGCGGAGGTCGTTCGCCTCTCCGACCGCATCGCCTACATAAACCATGACCTTGACGACGCCGAGCGCGCCGGCATTATTCTCCCGGGGGACGAGCCGTCTGTTGTCCGCGAGCGCATCGGCTCCCGCAACAGCGAGCGCATCAACACCATCGTCGGCGACGTCATTGCCGCAAGCGGCGGCGGACACCTCGCCATGTCTCCCCATATTTCCGAGGCGGTCGCGGAATTTACCCGCTTCATGACCGACAGCGTCTACAAAAACCCCGTCGCCAAAGGCGAGGAGAGCAAGGTCGAGAATATCCTGCGCGGTATTTGGAAACATTATGTCAACCACCCCTATAAGCTGCCCGACGATTTCCGCGCCATCGCGGAGGAGGACGGGCTGGAGCGCGCCGTCACGGACTACGTCTCCGGCATGACCGACAGCTTTGCCATGGAGACCTATGGCGATATCTTCATCCCCGCCGCGTGGGCGGTAAAATAAACCCATTTTACAAGAGGAACGAGGTGAGCAGGCATGGCGTTTTCCGAGAGCTTTCTTCAGGAGCTGGCGGAGAAAAACGATATTGAGGACGTTGTCTCCGGCTATGTGAAGCTCACAAAGCGGAGCGGCGCAAATCTGTTCGGGCTTTGCCCCTTCCACAGCGAAAAGACCCCTTCCTTCTCCGTCTCCCCCTCCAAGCAGATATACCACTGCTTCGGCTGCGGCAAGGGCGGCAGCGTCATAAACTTCATCATGGAAATCGAAAATCTCTCCTTCCCGGACGCCGTGGAGTTTCTTGCCAAGCGCGCGGGACTGCGTATGCCCGAGCGGGAGGACGACCCCGGCCGACCCAAGCGGGACAGGCTCTATAACCTGAACCGCGACGCCGCGCGATTTTTCCACGAGCGCCTCGGCACGCCGGAGGGCGCGGACGCGCGCGCCTATGTCTCGCGCCGCGGCATCGGAAGCGCCGTGGCGACAAGCTTCGGCATCGGCTTTGCGCCCGACACCTGGGATTCGCTCACAATCGCCATGAAGGCCAAGGGCTACTCCGAGCGCGAGCTTGCCGAGGGCGGCCTCGTGCGGCAGGGCAAAAACGGCGGCGTATACGACACCTTCCGCAGCCGCCTCATGTTCCCTGTCATAGATGTGCGCGGGAACGTCATAGGCTTCTCGGGCAGAGCCTTGGGCGATGTTGAGCCGAAATACATGAACAGCCCCGAAACCGCCGTTTTTAGCAAAAGCCATAACCTTTTTGGCCTCAATCTGGCTAAAAAGTCCAAAAACGGATACATTATCCTCGTTGAGGGCAATATAGACGTGCTCACGCTCCATCAGGCGGGGTTTGACTCCGCCGTCGCCTCGCTCGGCACCTCCCTCACGCCCGAGCAGGCGCGGCTGCTCTCCCGCTACACGAGCGATATCGTCATCTCCTACGACGCCGACGAGGCGGGCAAAAAAGCCGCCCAGCGCGCGATAACCCTCCTCGAAAAGCTCGAGCTGCGCGTCCGCGTACTCACCGTTCAGGGCGCGAAGGACCCCGACGAATTCATTAAGCTCAAGGGCGCGGATGCGTTCCGCAACCTCCTCGACGGCTCGGAGAACCAAATCGAATACCGCCTCCGCGCCGTGACCTCCAAATACGACCTCGCCTCCGACACCGACAAGGTCGCTTTCCTGCGGGACGCGACAGACCTCGTCGCCCTGCTCCCCGGCGCGGTGGAGCGGGAGGTATACTCCATGCGCGTGGCGTCCATGGCGGGCGTCCAGCCCGAGGTTGTCGCCTCGGAGGTCACAAGACGGCGGAAGAGAAAAGTCGCCGCCGCCCAAAAAACTCAGGAGCGCGAGCTTTTCCGCCCCGCTCGCGCCGCCCAGCCCAAGGCGAAGTCGCTCCAATACAAAAACTCCCGCTCTGCCTCGGCGGAGGAAGGCGTTATCCGTCTCCTCTATCTCGACCCCGCGCTTTTTCGCGGGCGGGACGGGCCGGAGGAACAGGATTTTTCCTCACCCGCACTTTGGAAAATGTTCGACATTCTGCGCCGCCGCATAGAGGACGGCGCGCCCCCCTCCCTCGCCGCCATGGGCGAGGCGCTCACCCAAGAGGAGGCCGCCCTCCTCACCGACATTCTGCAAAAGCCGGAGTCCTCCGCAAACGGGAAAAAGGCGCTCTCCGACTACATAGATATAATGAAGTCCGAAAACCGCCCCGACGGCGGCTCAGACGCGGATCTTCTGGCGGTACAGCGCAGACTAAAAGAGAAAAAAGGATTTGGTGGATAAAGATGGAAAAAACTAAAAGCAACAACACCGCTGAGGCAGTCGCGGAGCACGCCGCCGAGAATGCCGCCCCCGAAAAAACCACGGAGGAAAAGCTGAACGAGCTGCTTGAAAAGGGCAAAAAGGCCGGCAAGCTCACTGCGGGCGAGATTGAGGCTCTTGACGAGCTGAACCTTGAGCCGGACGAGCTGGACAAATTCTACGACAAGCTCGCGAACCTCGGCATCGACGCCGCGAGCGATGACGTTCTCCCCCCGCTCGACGACGACATGCTCCCCGCCCTCAAGGAGCTTGAGGAGATTGAGGAGGCCGCCGAGGAGGAAATCAGCGAGGCGCAAAAGCTCATCGACAACTTCTCCACCGATGACCCCGTGCGCATGTACCTCAAGGAAATCGGCAAGGTTCCCCTTCTCACACCCGAGGAGGAGCAGGATTTGGCAAAGCTCATGGCCGAGGGCAACGAGGACGCAAAGCGCCGCATGGCGGAGGCAAACCTCCGTCTCGTCGTCTCCATAGCCAAGCGCTACGTCGGGCGCGGCATGCTCTTTTTGGACCTCATTCAGGAGGGCAACCTCGGGCTTATCAAGGCCGTGGATAAATTCGACTACGCCAAGGGCTACAAATTTTCCACCTACGCCACCTGGTGGATACGTCAGGCCATCACCCGCGCCATCGCGGACCAGGCGAGAACCATCCGCATACCCGTCCACATGGTTGAAACCATAAATAAAGTCATTCGCGTCTCCCGCCAGCTTCTTCAGGAGCTGGGTCACGACCCCTCCGCCGAGGAAATTGCCGATGAGATGGGCATGGCCGTCGAAAAAGTGCGCGACATCCTCAAAATCGCGCAGGAGCCCGTGAGCCTCGAGACCCCAATAGGCGAGGAAGAGGACTCCCACCTTGGCGACTTCATCCCCGACGAGGACGCCTCCGAGCCGTCCGAGGCGGCAAGCTTCTCACTCCTCAAGGAACAGCTCATGACCGTGCTCGACACCCTTACCCCCCGCGAGAAAAAAGTCCTCGAGCTGCGCTTCGGCATACTTGACGGCCGCACAAGAACACTCGAGGAGGTCGGCAAGGAATTCAACGTCACCCGCGAGCGCATACGCCAGATAGAGGCCAAGGCGCTGCGCAAGCTCCGCCATCCGAGCCGCTCGAAAAAGCTGCGCGATTTCTTGAGTTGAGGAGGTACCGACATGAGATTTGAAATTTCGCAAGAGGTCTTTGCCGCCCTGCCCGACGCCTGCTTTGGCGCCGTCGCCGTGCGCGGAGTCAACAACAGCCTCCCCCGCCCGGAGATTGAGGCGATGCTCGCCGAGAGCATTGCCCTCTGCGAGACGGCGCTGCGCGACGTGCGCGTCAAGCTCTCGCCCGAGATAATCCCCTATCGCAACGCCTTTATCGCGCTCGGCATAAACCCCAACAAATACATGTGCTCCATTGAGGCGCTGCTGACGCGCATCTCCAAGGGCAAGGGCTTTCCGCACATCAGCCCCATTGTTGACCTCGGCAACGCCGTCTCCCTCAAATACCGCCTGCCCATCGGCGCGCACGACCTCGGCACAATCCCCAATGCGCTCGAGGTTCGCCCCGCCCGCGAGGGCGACAGCTTCATTCCCTTCGGCGGGACGGAGGCAGAGCTGCCCGAGCTTGGCGAGGTCATCTACGTCTCGGACGCGCAGGTGCGCACCCGCCGCTGGACCTGGCGTCAGAGCGAGCTTGGCAAGATAGACGCCGACACCCACGACCTGCTCTTTCCCATCGACGGCTTCACCACCCTGAACCTCGACAGAGTCCTCGCCGCGCGGACGGAGCTTGCCGAGTCCATCGAGCGCCTTTTCGGCGCGAGCACCGAAACCGCCCTGCTTGACGCCGCCCACCCCGTCTTCGAGCTGTAGGGCATTGCCCGCGCCGCGCGGATTTGCCCCCTCTTACGTTTAATTCAACAAAAAATCGACTGCGTCACCTTCTTGGAAGGGCGCAGTCGATTTATATTATTGCTGTTATCTTTTCTTTTTCCAAAAGCCTGCCGGCTCGGCTTCCTGTTCGTCCATGGCGGCGGAGAAGGCGCGCAGCGCCTCGCGCTGGGCCGTGTTCAGACCCTTTGGCACAGCCACGTCCACGGTGACGTATTGGTCGCCGCGCCCGGAGCCGCGCAGATAGGGGATGCCCTTGCCCTTCAGCCTGAAAACCGTCGCGGGCTGGGTGCCCTCGGGCACGTTGAGCTTCACCTTGCCGTCAAGCGTCGGTACCTCAATCTCGGCTCCGAGCGCCGCCTGCGCGAAGGTTATCGGCACGGCGCAGAGCACGGAGGTTCCGTCCCGCTGGAATATGCTGTGCGGGCGGATGGTGAGCGTGACCAAGAGGTCACCCGCGGGGCCGCCGTCTTTTCCGACGCTGCCCTGACCCTTTATGGAGATGGTCTGGCCGTCGTCAATGCCGGCGGGGACGGTGACGTTGAGCTTTTGGTTTTTGCGGACGTTGCCCTTGCCGCGACAGGTGGGGCAGGGCTGATGTATTATTTTGCCGCTGCCGCCGCACTTGGGGCAGGCGCCGGTGGTCTGCACCATGCCGAAGGGCGTGCGCTGCGACATGCGGACGCTGCCCGTGCCGCGACAATCGGGGCAGGTCTCCGGCGTTGTGCCGGCGGCGCAGCCGTTGCCCTTGCAGGATGGGCAGGCCTCGACTCTCGAAACAGAGACGTCCTTCTTGCAGCCGAAGGCGGCCTCCTCAAAGTCTATGTCCAGCCCGGCGCGGATGCTCTCGCCCCTGCGAGGGCCGTTATTCCTCGAGCCGCCGCCAAAGCCGAATATGTCGCCCAAATCGCCGAATATGTCGCCAAAGCCGCCGAAACCGCCGAAGCCGCCGCCGTCAAAGCCGCCGAAGCCCTGACTGGGGTCAAAGGCGGCGTGACCGTACTGGTCATATTTCGCGCGCTTTTCCGGGTCGCCCAAAATCTGGGCGGCCTCGTTCAGCTCCTTGAATTTCGCCTCGCAGACCGCGTCGCCGGGGTGCAGGTCGGGGTGATATTCCTTTGCGAGCTTTCTGTATGCTTTTTTTATCTCATCGTCCGAGGCGCCCTTTTGGAGGCCTAAGATTTCGTAATAATCACGTTTATCTGCCATTAACCTACCTCATGTTGACGGGTGTGAAAAAAGGTATCCACCCGATTAGATGCGGGGGAAAAGTTTGAAAATGGGGGCAAACGCCCCCCTTTTCACTTGAACTCCCCGCCGCAGCGGAGCGTCAGCCCGTCGAAAAACGCCTTGCTTTCGACAGGCTCGGATATAGAGCGGGAGCTTGCCCCCGCTCTATATTACAATATTGTTTAAGTGCTTATTTGTCGTCGTCTACGACGGTGTAGTCGGCGTCCTGATAGGTCTGACCGCCGTTATCCGTGCCGCAGTCGCCTGCGCAATTGGGGTCACAGCCGCCCTCCGCGCCCTCGGCGCCCGGCTGCTTATAGAGCTTCTCGCTGACCTTGTAGAAGGCCTGAGTCAGTTCCTCTGTGGCGGACTTGATGGCGGCGGTGTCGCTGCCCTGAAGCGCTGTTTTGAGGAGTGCGAGCTTGGATTCGACCTCGCTCTTGTCGGCGGGGTCAAGCTTGTCGCCCATCTCGGCAATGGTCTTTTCGGTCTGATAGACCATTTGGTCGCCGGCGTTGCGGGTGTCGATTTCTTCCTTGCGCTGCTTATCCTCGGCGGCGTACTGCTCGGCCTCGCGGACGGCCTTTTCGATGTCGTCCTTGGAGAGGTTGGAGGAGGCGGTGATGGTGATGTGCTGTTCCTTTGAGGTGCCGAGGTCCTTGGCGGAGACGTTAACGATGCCGTTTGCGTCGATATCGAAGGTGACTTCAATTTGGGGGACGCCGCGGCGGGCGGTGGCAATGCCGTCAAGGTTGAAGCGGCCGAGGGATTTATTGTATTGAGCCATCTCGCGCTCGCCCTGCAGGACGTTGACCTCGACGGAGGTCTGGTTATCGGCGGCGGTGGAGAAGACCTGGCTCTTTTTGGTGGGGATGGTGGTGTTGCGCTCAATGAGCTTGGTGCAGACGCCGCCGAGAGTCTCGATGCCGAGAGACAGCGGGGTCACGTCGAGCAGGAGGATACCCTCGACGTCTCCGCCCAGCACGCCGCCCTGAATGGCAGCGCCGATGGCGACGCATTCGTCGGGGTTTATGCCCTTGAAGCCGTCAGTGCCGGTGATGGACTTGACCGCATCCTGCACGGCGGGGATTCTCGTGGAGCCGCCGACGAGCAGAACCTTGGAAAGCTCGGAGGGCTTGAGGCCGGAGTCGGAGAGCGCCTGCTTGACGGGGCCCATGGTCTTTTCGACGAGCACATGCGTAAGCTCGTTGAACTTTGCACGGGTGAGGGTGACGTCAAGGTGCTTGGGGCCGTTTGCGTCGGCGGTGATGTAGGGCAGGTTGATGTTTGCGGAGGTCACGCCGGAGAGGTCGCACTTCGCCTTCTCGGCGGCCTCGCGGAGACGCTGCATGGCGACGCGGTCGTTGGAGAGGTCGATGCCCTCCGCCTTTTTGAACTCCGCGACAAGCCAATCGGTGACGCATTTGTCGAAGTCGTCGCCGCCGAGGCGGTTGTTGCCGGCGGTCGCAAGAACCTCGATTACGCCGTCGCCTATTTCGAGGACGGAGACGTCGAAGGTGCCGCCGCCGAGGTCGTAGACCATGATTTTCTGTTCGGTTTCCTTGTCGAGGCCGTAGGCGAGGGCCGCCGCCGTCGGCTCGTTGATGATGCGCTTGACTTCAAGCCCGGCGACGCGTCCCGCGTCCTTGGTGGCCTGGCGCTGGCTGTCGGTGAAGTAGGCGGGGACGGTGATGACCGCCTCTGTGACCTTCTGTCCGAGATATGCCTCGGCGTCGGTCTTGAGCTTTTGGAGTATCATGGCGCTTATTTCCTGAGGAGTATACGCCTTGCTGTCGATGTTAACTTTGAAGTTGGAGCCCATCTCGCGCTTTATGGAGCTTATCGTGCGGTCGGGGTTTGTGATGGACTGCCGCTTTGCGACCTGTCCCACCATGCGCTCGCCAGTCTTGGAAAAGGCCACGACGGACGGGGTTGTGCGGGCGCCCTCGGCGTTCGAGATAACGACCGCCTCGCCGCCCTCCATGACGGACACGCAGGAATTGGTGGTGCCAAGGTCTATACCTATTATTTTAGCCATTTTATTGTCCTCCCGTATTTAAAAGAATCATTTTTTGTTTATATAAGAAGGTCAGTTGACCGTCTTTACCATTGAAAAGCGAATTACTTTATCGCCCATTTTGAAGCCCTTGGCGAACTCGAGGACTATTTCGCCCTCGCCCTTTTCGGGGTCCTCCTCGTGCATGACGGCGTCGTGCAGGCTGGGGTCGAATTTCTTGCCGAGCGCCTCGATTTCGGTGACGCCGAGCTTTCCGAGAATCTCCCGCAGCTGAGCCATGATAAGCTCCACACCCTTGCGGTAGGCCTCGTCCTCCGTGGACTGCTCAAGCGCACGGACGAGATTGTCGTAGACCGGGAGAAAGCGGGTGACCGTGTCCGCGCGGACGTCGGCAAATATGCTCTCGCGCTCCTTGGAGCTGCGCTTGCGGTAGTTGTCGTATTCCGCAAGGAGTCGGACGTATTTTTCCTTTTCGGCGGCGACAAGCTCTTCGGTTGAGGGGGCTTTGTCGGCCTCCGTCGGCTGTTCTGATTTGGCGTCCGTCTCGGCCGCCGCATCCGCGGACTTTACCTGTTCGATATCGTCTGCCGGCTGCTGTTCTTTCTTCTTACTGCCCATGAGTATCTCCTATATCTTTAATAATCAGCTTGTTGTTAAGACCGGGCGGAGGCGTTCCGCCGCCTCCCAGCCGCTGTGAGAGCGCGGAGGCTATGAGGGAGAGCTTGGCGGCCACCTTGGAATAGTCCATGCGCGTCGGGCCGACCACGCCGATGATGCCGCGGGTATTGTCGCCCGCGTCGTAGCTTGCGACGATGACGCTCGAATCTCTCAGCTCATCCGCAACGTTTTCGGGGCCGATGAGGACGCGAACCTCGCTCTCGTCGCCCATGTTCGGGCCGGGCAGACCGCGCAGATGCTCGCTGTCCGCAAGAAAGCTCATGAGCGCATGAGCCTTTTCGGGGTCGCGGAACTCCGGCAGGCCAAGCAATCTGTTTGCGCCGGAGACGTAGCTCTCGGAGACCTGAGCCTCCGTGAGGATTTCGATGGCAAAGGAGGCGATGACGGCGACAAGCCCCATGGTGTCGTCCGCCGCACGTTCTGCCGCGCGGATGACGAGCGGGCTTATTTTGTCCTCCGTCACGTTGGTGAAGTTTGCGTTGAACACCGAGGACAGCCGCTGTATAACATCCTGCCCAACGGAGACGGGGAGATGCACGAGTTTGTTTTTGACCGTATTGCCGGACAGCATTGCGACTATAATGAAGGTGTTCGCGTCTATATAGATGAGGTCGAAGCGCTTGATGGTGGAGGGCGCGGGCGCCGCGAGCGCCAAGGCGGGGTAGTTTGTGAGCTGTGAGGCTATGCTGCCGATGTCGGAGATGAGGTGGTCGAGCTGCCTGAGCCGCTCGCCGAGCTTTGAGTTGATTTCCTCCGTCTCCTCGATTGAGAGGCGCTGGCGCTGCATCAGCTCGTTTACATACATCCGATAACCCACCGGCGTCGGGATGCGCCCGGCGGAGGTATGCGGCTGCTCAAGGTAGCCGAGGGTGACAAGCTCCGCAAGCTCGTTGCGGATGGTGGCGGAGGAACAGCCGAGTCCCGCCGTCTCCGCTATCGTCTTGGAGCCTACAGGCTCGGCGGAACGAATGTATTCGTCCACCACTGCCGTCAGTATTTTCTTTTTTCTTTCGCTAAGCTCCATTTTTTTAAAACCCTGTCCGATGTTTGAAATATGCCGATTGGCACTCTCTCTTTACGAGTGCTAATATAGCATCGCGGCGGGGGTGTTGTCAAGTGTAACGAAGGAATTATTGACAGATTGTTCATAAATGGTATTATATAATACCTATGACATACCTGCATTGTATAATTGCGATACTCGATTTGGAGGAAATAGATGAAAAGGGTAATTCCTGTTTTTTTGATACTGTCCCTGCTGCTCTCGGGCTGCGGAATAATCGCGCGCGTCGCTCCCGCGACGCCGACGCCCTCGGCGCTGCCCGAATTCGTTTTCACGCGCGAGAACTTCCCCGACCTTGCCGCGGGCCCGTCCCTTTCGCCCTTGGCGGAGGCCGTCGCGGCCCTGCTGCTCGGCGAGAGCCGAGACAGCGCTTCGGGTATTCTTGACGTTTTGGGCACAGGTGACGGCTTTTCCGCCCTTTCGGCGGGGGACTGCGGGCTGCTGCTCGCCGCCGAGCCGTCGGACGCACTTCTCGCCAAGCTTAACGGCAAGGCGGAGCTTGCCCCCGTCGCGCGGGACGCGCTTGTCTTTTGGGTCAGCGACGCCAACTCCGCAGAGAGCCTCACCTCGGCCCAGCTCTCCGATATTTTCACCGGAAAAACAACCAATTGGTCGCAGCTCGGCGGAGAAAATATTCCCATAGTCCCCTTTGTGCGCGACGGGGACTCCGGCTCCCGCATGGCTGCCGAGCGTCTGCTGACGGGCGGCAAGCCCCTTGTCGGAACCGAAAGCGCCGTCTTTGACGGCGACGAGGGCGCAATCGGCCTCTGCTTTTATCATTACGCCGACGCCATGAAAATGACGGACGGGCGCAGGCTCCTCTCCGTGGACGGCGTCGCCCCCTCCGCAGAGAGCATCGCCGCCGCCGAATATCCCTTTGTTGCCCGCTATGTCGCCGCCATCTCCGCGAGCGCCGCCGAGGGCAGCCCCGAGCGCGTCCTTTGGGCGTGGCTTCAGGGCGCGGAGGGGCAAAAATTCATAGTCTCCGAGGGATACGTCCCCGCCGCCGATTGAGGTATATTTAAATGAAAAAACTCATACCCTTAATTCTCGTCCTCTGTCTCCTGCTCTCGGGCTGCGGCCTTGTCGACCAGGCGCGGACGGTGCAGGAAAAATATATCGCCCCCGCCATCGAAAAGGCAAAAACAGGCGTCTCGTCCGGCGACGCCGCCGCAGCCGGGCCAAGGGTCAAAACAAACGGCTCCCAGCTCCTTGCCTATGAGCCTTTGAACGCCCCCGCGCGGCTCTCCCCCTCCGCATTGACGGAATTTAAGCCCGCCCCGGGCTATGGGCTTGTCCTGCCCTATATCGTCGGCGGAACGAGCGGCGGCGAGGGCGGCGGCTTCTATGGCCTTGCCTCCTCCGACGGTCGCGTCCTGCTTGACCCCGTGCTCACCGCTTGTGCTCAGGCGGCGCTTTCGGACAGACTGCTCAAAATCTATATCGCCGAAAAAACCCTCACGACCGCGGACGCCTCTCCCGCCCCGCGCTACGCGCTCATTGCCCTTGACGGGACTTGGGCGACGGACTTTCTCTACACCGCCGTATATCCCAACGAGCTTGGCTGCATTTGCGTCACCGACAGCGAAAAAAACCTCGCCGTCTGTTATGCGGAGGACGGCTCCGTCGTCTTCGACACCTCCAAATTCTCCACCCTCGGCTCGCTCGCTCCCGATTCGCTCGATTCTCTCGCCGTCTGCTCCTCCGGCTTAATGTCCATCCGCTACACGAACGGCAAGAGCGGCTTCATGGACAAAACCGGTGCCATCCTCAACAAATACGCCGACCTCGCCAGCTATTTCGACGACGCGCGCCCCTTCTCCGAGGGGCTTGCCGCAGTTAAGCTGAACGGAACCTGGAACTATATCGACACCAACGGCAAATTTGCCGTTTACGGACTTTTTGCCGAGGCGGGCAACTTTGAAAGCGGCATCGCGCTCGTCAAAAAGGACGGCTCATGGCTCGCCATAAACGTCGAGGGCGACACCGTGCGCGACTTCGGTGCCGTGGCGGACGACTCCATCTCCCGCGAATTCGGCTGCGTCGCCCTGCGCCGCGGCGAAGTGACGGAATATTACCTTGCCCCCTCCATGGACAAGGCAAACCTCTATGACAAAGAGCTTTTCATCTCCCCCGCCGGCTACTGGGTCGTCGGCGACACCGGCGTGCGCCTGCGGCTTTTCGGCGGCGGCGAGGTGTATTTTTCCGGCGCGGTCGAGTTGCTTGACGCCCGCGAGGGGCTTTATCTCACCCGCCTTGCCGACGGCGACTTTGCCGTCATGGACGCGAACGGGCAGGTCGTTGCCGTCTCCGAGCGCGAGCTTTCCTTTGTGAGCGACTCCGTCACGGGCGAGCTGTACCTGCGCGACGGTGCCTTGGCATACACCGCCTCCGGCGTCTTGGTCGCCGAGGACGCCCTGCCCGCTGCTCCCGTGAGCGGCTTTTTCCTCCGCGCGGACGGACTTTGCTCCGGCTTTTCCGACAGCCCGAGCCACTGGCTGCTGCGTCTCCCGCTTGACGCCGCCGACTGAGCCGCGCACTTTAAATTTGCTGTAAATCCCCGGAATTTATATGAAGCTAAAGGAGAATATCTATGAAAAGTCAAACGACATTATTCGTAAGTGAATTCACCAACGGCCTTCTTGACCCCTCACAGCCCATGCTCGGCCCCGTCAAGGACGGCGGCTGCATCGTTGCAAATACCTCCGCCGGCTGCTGGGGACCTATGATTACCCCCGCGCTCCGCGGCGGACACGAGGTCACCAGACCCGTCTTCGTCGAGGGCGCCGAAATTGGCGACGCCATCGCCATCCGCATCAAATCCATTGCAGTTACCAGCACCGCCACCGCCTCCGGTGTGGAATTTACCAACCCCGGACGCTTCAGCGGCGACCCCTTCGTCGCCGATAAGTGCGAAAAGTGCGGCGCCGAATGGCCCGAGAGCTACGTCGAGGGCGTTGGCAACGACGCAATTAAGTGCAAGGTCTGCGGCGCGCCCGTCTCCGCCTTCGGCATGGAAAACGGCTACACCATCGTCTTTGACGAGGGCAAGCGCATCGGCCTGACCGTCGGGCAGGACATGGCAAACAAAATCGGCGCGGACGGCCGTGCCTATATGGCGACGCCGGATAATTCCATCCAGAACCCCTCCGTCACCCTCGCCCCCGCCGACCTTCCGGGCATCCCCGCGCGCATGAAGCCCTTCCTTGGTCAGCTCGGCACAACGCCGTCGCTGATTTTCCCCGACTCCCATAACGCCGGCGACTTTGGCGCGTTTCTTGTCGGCGCTCCCCATAAATATGCACTCACCGAGGAACAGCTGCTCTGCCGCACCGACGGTCACATGGACATTAACCGCGTGCGCGAAGGCTCCATCCTCCTCTGCCCCGTCAAGGTTCCCGGCGGCGGCGTCTACATCGGCGACGCACACGCGCTTCAGGGCAACGGCGAGATTGCCGGGCACACCTGCGACGTCTCCGCAACGGTCACGCTTCAGGTTTCCGTCATCAAGGGACTCGGCAACGAAGGCCCCATCCTGCTCCCCCTGACCGAGGATTTGCCCTTCCTCGCCAAGCCGCTTTCCTGCGAGGAGAAGCAGCTCGTCGGCGCTCAGGCACAGAAGTGGGCTGTCAATAAGGTCGAAGACGCCCTGCCCCTCTCCTTTGTCGGCTCCGGCGCGAACCTCAATGCCGCCATCGATAACGCGCTCGCCCGCGCCGCCAAGCTGCTCGGCATGAGCGTCCCCGAGGTGCAAAACCGCACCACCATCAACGGCTCCATCGAAATCGGCAGAGCACCCGGCGTCGTCACCGTCACCTTCCTCGTCCCCGTCGAAAAGCTCAAAGCCCTCGGCCTCCTCGA